>NZ_SCND01000183.1:0-11748 GCF_005503585.1 Pseudomonas sp. 2VD | reverse complement strand
CGCGGGAAGCGCGCGACGCTGCCCGGCTCGGCAAGCGCGCGGCGCAGGGCGATTTCCAGTTCGGCGTCTGCCGCCGGGCAATCGTCCAGCGACGGGCGCTGGCGCAGATGCGCGGCGACCAGCCGGGCGTAGCGCGGGCGCAGCGCCGGATAGGCATCGAGCAACTGCCGCGCCCAGCGCTGGTTGTCCTGGGCCCAGTGCCGCAGCGGCCCGGCGCTGGCCGCCAGCAGCGCCAGCCAGCGATACAGTTCGCGGTTCAGCTCGGCCTGCGGATAGACCGCGAGGGATTCCGGCAGGCGCAGGCTGTCGCCGTTGAACCAGGACACCGGGGCCTGCTCGCAGGTCCCGGCGACCCGCTGCAACCAGGTGCGGCGTAGCAGCAGGCGGCGCGCCGGGGTCGCCTCGAGGGCTACCCCCGGTGCGCCGCCGAGCGCCCGGAAGAGCATGCCGAGCGGACGCCGCATGCTCTCCAGGGTCACCCGCGCCGCCTCGAACTCGCCGCTGGCATGGCGGGTGATGAAGCGGTGCCAGTGGGCGCCGACCCATTCCTCCAGCTCGACGGCGAAGGCCATCTCAGGCGGCCGCCTTGCCGCGCCGGAAGCTCAGCAGGTAGGCGACCAGGCCGATGAGGAACACCACCCCGGCGCCTTCGCGCAGCCAGTAGAAGATCGCCAGCTGGTCCTGGGTGGCCATGAAGGTCATCGCCGCGCCGTCCGCCGGCATCCGTTGCAGCCAGACCTGCAGCACCCCGGCCGCGGAGAGGAACAGGGTGATGAACACCATCGCCACGGTCATCAGCCAGAAGCCCCACATCTCCAGGACCTGCGAGCGGTTGTCCATCGCCTCGCCGATCCCGCGCAAGCGCGGCATGGCGTAGGAGATGATGGTCATCACGATCATCGCGTAGGCGCCATAGAAGGCCATGTGGCCGTGGGCGGCGGTGAGCTGGGTGCCGTGGGTGTAGTAGTTGACCGGCGCCAGGGTATGCATGAAGCCCCACACTCCCGCGCCGAGGAAGGCCATCACCGTGGTGCCCATGGCCCACAGTGCGACCGCGCGGTTCGGATAGTCGCGGCGGCGGCGGTTGATGGTGTTGAAGGCGAACAGCACCATGGCGAAGAACGGCAGCGGCTCCAGCGCCGAGAATACCGAGCCGAGCCACAGCCAGTAGCCGGGCACGCCGATCCAGAAGTAGTGGTGGCCGGTGCCGATGATGCCGCTGATCAGCGCCATGGCGATGATCACGTAGAGCCACTTCTCGATCACCTCGCGGTCGACCCCGGTGATCTTCACCAGCACGAAGGCGAGGATCGCACCCATGATCAGTTCCCACACGCCTTCCACCCACAGGTGCACCACCCACCACCAGTAGAACTTGTCGCGGGTGAGGTTTTCCGGGTTGTAGAAGGAGAACAGGAACAGCAGGGCGAGGCCGATCAGGCCGGTCATCAGGACCATGCTGATGGCGGTCTTGCGCCCGCGCAGCACGGTCATGCCGACGTTGAACAGGAAGCCCAGGGCGACGATCACGATGCCCGCCTTGCTGATGGTCGGCTGTTCGAGGAACTCGCGGCCCATGGTCGGCCACAGTTCGTTGCCGGTGAGCCTGGCCAGGCCGGCGTAGGGCACCAGCAGGTAGCCGAGGATGGTCAGCACGCCGGCGGCGGCGAATACCCAGAACAGGATCCAGGCCAGCTTCGGGCTGTACAGCTCGCAGTCGCTCTCCTCCGGCACCAGGTAGTAGGCAGCGCCCATGAAGCCGAACAGCAGCCAGACGATCAGCAGGTTGGTGTGCACCATGCGCGCGACGTTGAAGGGGATCGCCGGGAACAGGAAGTCGCCGACCACGTACTGCAGGCCCATGATCAGGCCGAACAGGATCTGCCCGACGAAGAGGATCAGGGCGAACACGAAGTAGGGTTTGGCGACCGCCTGCGAGGCGAATTTCAGGGAGCCATTGGGCGACATCATCAACCCTCCTTGTTCGGCGGCCATTGGTTGGTATCGATCTTCGAGCTCCACTTGAGGAACTCGGCCAGGTCGTCGACCTGGCCCTCGCTGAGATGGAACTGCGGCATGGCGCGGCGGCCCGGCACGTTCAGCGGCTGGATCTTCATCCAGGCCTGGAGGAAGGTGTTGAAGCCCTCCTCGCCGCCACGGCGTCCGACCACGTTGCCCAGCTCCGGCGCGAAGTAGGCGCCCTCGCCGAGCAGGGTGTGGCAGCCGACGCAGTTGTTCTGCTCCCAGACCAGCTTGCCGCGCACCACCGCGGCGCTCATCGCGGCCTCGTTGGTGCGCTCGGGCAGGGTCTTCTCGGTGTGGTAGGTCAGGGCCAGGAACAGCAGGATGAAGAACACACTCCCGCCGAAATAGATGTTCCTGGCCATGCCTTTGGTAAAGGTCTCGGACATGCGGCCTCCTGGAATGGGTGGTGCGGCGATTCTAGGAAGCGGCGGCGGCGAACCCGCTTGATGGCAATCAAGATTCCCGAACGATTTACTCAGTTATTCATCCGCGCCAGGTACAGCGCAGCGCCCACCGCCAGGGCCATCAGCAGCGGCCAGGCCAGCAGCAGGCGGCGCCATAGCGCCGGGGCATGGGCCAGCTCCATGAAGCGCTCGCCGATCAGCCAGCCCTTGGCCACCGCGCAGGCCAGCACCGCCGCCAGCAGCCAGGGAGAGTCGCCGGCGCCGCCCAGCAGCACACCGGCCACGGCCAGCGCCAGCAACGCCAGCCAGCAGAGGGTCAGGGTTCGCATCGGCACCTCATTGCAGGACGTAGACCAGCGGGAACAGCAGCACCCAGACCAGGTCGACCATGTGCCAGTAGAGCACTCCCGACTCCATTCCCGAGCAAGCCTGCGGCGTATAACACCGGCGCCAGCAGGCCTGCGCCAGCCAGCCGAGGATCAGCAGGCCGAGCAGGACGTGGAGGAAATGGAAGCCGGTCAGGCACCAGTAGAGGGTGAAGAAAGTGTCGTGCTCGATGTCCAGGCCGAGATCGGCGAGCCGCCCGTACTCGTGCAGCTTCAGGCCGACGTAGACCAGCGCCAGCAGCAGCGCCGCCAGCAACCAGCCGCTCGCCTGGCGCGGCCGTCCGCGGCGCACCGCATGCACCGCCAGCGCGGCGAGCCAGCCGGAGCTGAGCAGGGCCACGGTCAGCAACAGGCCCCAGCGGCTATCCAGTTGCTCCCGGCCGGCACGGAACAGCTCCGGCTGCCAGGCCTGGGCGCCGGCGAACGCCAGCAGCAGCAGGCTGAACACGCTGAGTTCGGCGAGGATGAAGAACCACATCGCCAGGTCGCCGGGCAGGCGCCGCTCGACGGTATCAGGCGACATGGAGATCGACGATGTCCATCAGCGCCGCCACCGTCGCCGGGTCGTCCGAGAGCGGTTCGGCCAGCGCCACCCGGCACGCCTCGCGCGGGTCCATGCCGTCGCCGATGAGGCGCGCGGCGAAGATCAGCAGGCGGGTCGAGGCGACTTCCTCCAGGTCGTGCTGCTCCAGCCGCCGCAGCGCCTGGCCCAACTGCACCAGGCGCTGCGCCAGGGCCTCGGCACAACCGCTCTCGCCGACCAGGATGCGTGCCTCCTGCTGCGCCGCCGGGTAGTCGAAGCGCAACGCGACGAAACGCTGCCGGGTGCTGGGCTTCAGGCCCTTGAGCAGGTTCTGGTAGCCGGGGTTGTAGGACACCACCAGCATGAACGAAGGCGGCGCCTGCAACGTCTCGCCGGTGCGCTCCAGGTACAGCTCGCGGCGGTCGTCGGCCAGCGGGTGGATGGCGACCGTGGTGTCCTGGCGCGCCTCCACCACTTCGTCCAGGTAGCAGATACCGCCTTCGCGCACCGCGCGGGTCAGCGGGCCGTCCTGCCACCAGGTGCCGTCGGCGCCGATCAGATGGCGGCCGAGCAGGTCGGCGGCGCCCAGGTCGTCGTGGCAGGCGACGCTGTACAGCGGCAGTTCCAGGCGCCGCGCCATGTACTGGACGAAGCGGGTCTTGCCGCAACCGGTGGGGCCCTTGAGCAATACCGGCAGGCCGTGCCGCCAGGCGCGCTCGAAGACTTCGATCTCATGGCCGGTGGCCTCGTAGAAGGGTGTCGCGTCCCGCATGTCCTACTCCTGCGCTAGGGATTAGGACCGCACGCTATTCACAGTTGGAAGGTGCCACAAGCGCAAAGCAACGCAATCTTGATTCCGGTCAAGCAAGGGTAAAGACCCTGCTTTCTATGATCCTTTCGCGCCATGAATTCCCGGGAGTTCCCGACGCAGCCACCCCCAAAACACTGCTAAGGGAGCGCCTCGCAGGGCTCCTGAGGAGATAGACCATGCCATTTGGCAAGCCACTGGTGGGCACCTTGCTCGCCTCGCTGACGCTGCTGGGCCTGGCCACCGCTCACGCCAAGGACGACATGAAAGCCGCCGAGCAATACCAGGGTGCCGCTTCCGCCGTCGATCCCGCTCACGTGGTGCGCACCAACGGTGCCCCCGACATGAGTGAAAGCGAGTTCAACGAGGCCAAGCAGATCTACTTCCAACGCTGCGCCGGTTGCCACGGCGTCCTGCGCAAGGGCGCCACCGGCAAGCCGCTGACCCCGGACATCACCCAGCAACGCGGCCAGCAATACCTGGAAGCGCTGATCACCTACGGCACCCCGCTGGGCATGCCGAACTGGGGCAGCTCCGGCGAGCTGAGCAAGGACCAGATCACCCTGATGGCCAAGTACATCCAGCACACCCCGCCGCAACCGCCGGAGTGGGGCATGCCGGAGATGCGCGAATCGTGGAAGGTGCTGGTGAAGCCGGAGGACCGGCCGAAGAAACAGCTCAACGACCTCGACCTGCCCAACCTGTTCTCGGTGACCCTGCGCGACGCCGGGCAGATCGCCCTGGTCGACGGCGACAGCAAGAAGATCGTCAAGGTCATCGATACCGGCTATGCCGTGCATATCTCGCGGATGTCCGCTTCCGGCCGCTATCTGCTGGTGATCGGCCGCGACGCGCGGATCGACATGATCGACCTGTGGGCCAAGGAGCCGACCAAGGTCGCCGAGATCAAGATCGGCATCGAGGCGCGCTCGGTGGAAAGCTCCAAGTTCAAGGGCTACGAGGACCGCTACACCATCGCCGGCGCCTACTGGCCGCCGCAGTTCGCGATCATGGACGGCGAGACCCTGGAGCCGAAGCAGATCGTCTCCACCCGCGGCATGACCGTAGACACCCAGACCTACCACCCGGAACCGCGCGTGGCGGCGATCATCGCCTCCCACGAGCACCCCGAGTTCATCGTCAACGTGAAGGAGACCGGCAAGGTCCTGCTGGTCAACTACAAGGACATCGACAACCTCACCGTCACCAGCATCGGTGCGGCGCCGTTCCTCCACGACGGCGGCTGGGACAGCAGCCACCGCTACTTCATGACCGCCGCCAACAACTCCAACAAGGTTGCCGTGATCGACTCCAAGGACCGTCGCCTGTCGGCCCTGGTCGACGTCGGCAAGACCCCGCACCCGGGGCGTGGCGCCAACTTCGTGCATCCCAAGTACGGCCCGGTGTGGAGCACCAGCCACCTGGGCGACGGCAGCATCTCGCTGATCGGCACCGATCCGAAGAACCATCCGCAGTACGCCTGGAAGAAAGTCGCCGAGCTACAGGGCCAGGGCGGCGGCTCGCTGTTCATCAAGACCCATCCGAAGTCCTCGCACCTCTACGTCGACACCACCTTCAACCCCGACGCCAGGATCAGCCAGAGCGTCGCGGTGTTCGACCTGAAGAACCTCGACGCCAAGTACCAGGTGCTGCCGATCGCCGAATGGGCCGATCTCGGCGAAGGCGCCAAGCGGGTGGTGCAGCCCGAGTACAACAAGCGCGGCGATGAAGTCTGGTTCTCGGTGTGGAACGGCAAGAACGACAGCTCCGCGCTGGTGGTGGTGGACGACAAGACCCTGAAGCTCAAGGCCGTGGTCAAGGACCCGCGGCTGATCACCCCGACCGGCAAGTTCAACGTCTACAACACCCAGCACGACGTGTACTGAGACCCGCGTGCGGGGCACGCCCCGCACGCTCCCCCCTACGAGGAACCGTGATGAAACCGTACGCACTGCTTTCGCTGCTCGCCACCGGCACCCTGCTCGCCCAGGGCGCCTGGGCCGAAGACCCCGAAGTGCTGTTCAAGAACAAGGGCTGCGTGGCCTGCCATGCCATCGACACCAAGATGGTCGGCCCGGCCTACAAGGACGTCGCCGCCAAGTTCGCCGGCCAGGCCGGCGCCGAAGCGGAACTCGCGCAGCGGATCAAGAACGGCAGCCAGGGCGTCTGGGGCCCGATCCCGATGCCGCCGAACGCGGTCAGCGACGACGAGGCGCAGACCCTGGCGAAGTGGGTCCTGTCGCAGAAATGAACGCCCCTCCGGACTTCCGGCGCGCCGCCAGCCACGCCTTGTGGCTGGCCCTCGCGCTGACGTTCGCCTGTCCTCTTCCGGGCCTGGCCGACGAGCATCCCGATGCCCGTCGCCAGGCCCAGTTGCGTCACCTGCTGTTGCAGGACTGCGGCTCCTGCCACGGCCTGCGCCTGACCGGCGGCCTCGGCCCGGCGCTGACCCCCGAGGCCCTGCGCGGCAAGCCGCGCGAATCGCTGGTCGCCACCGTGCTCATGGGCCGTCCGCAAACCCCGATGCCCCCCTGGGCCGGCCTGCTCAGCGAAGACGACGCCGGCTGGCTGGTGGACCGCCTGATCGAAGGAGAGATCGCCCCATGAACCTGCGTCCCCTCGCGCCGCTTTTCCTCGCCCTGCTCGCCGGCTGTAGCCAGCAGCCGCCCTTGCGCGGCAGCGGCGACCTCGGCGTGCTGATCGAACGCGCCGACGGCAGCGTGCAGATCCTCGACGGCACGGCGAAGACCTCGCTGGCGCGGGTCGAAGGCCTCGGCGACCTGTCCCACGCCTCCCTGGTGTTCTCCCGCGACCAGCGCTACGCCTACGTATTCGGTCGCGACGGCGGCCTGACCAAGCTCGACCTGCTGGCCCAGCGCATCGACAAGCGCCTGATCCAGGGCGGCAACAGCATCGGCGGAGCGATCAGCCAGGACGGTCGGCTGGTCGCGGTATCCAACTACGAGCCGGGCGGGGTCAAGGTGTTCGACAGCCGCACCCTGGAGCTGGTCGCCGAGATTCCCGCCACCCGCCTCCCCGGCCAGGACAGGAACTCCCGGGTGGTCGGCCTGGTCGACGCGCCGGGGCAGCGTTTCGTGTTCAGCCTGTTCGACAGCGGCGAGATCTGGATCGCCGACTTCAGCCAGGGCGACACGCCGCACCTGACCCGCTTCCGCGATATCGGCAAGCAACCCTACGACGCCCTCATCAGCCCCGACGGGCGCTACTACATGGCCGGGCTGTTCGGCGAGGACGGCATGGCCCAGCTCGACCTCTGGCACCCGGAGCGCGGCGTCAGGCGCGTACTCGGCGACTACGGCCGCGGCCAACGCAAGCTGCCGGTGTACAAGATGCCGCACCTGGAGGGCTGGACCATCGCCAGCGACCAGGCCTTCGTCCCGGCGGTCGGCCATCACCAGGTGCTGGTGCTCGACGCGCGCGACTGGAAGCAGACCGACGCCATCGACGTCGCCGGCCAGCCGGTGTTCGTCATGACTCGACCGGACGACCGGCAGATCTGGGTCAACTTCGCCTACCCGGACAACGACAAGGTGCAGGTCATCGACAGCGAGACCCACGAAGTGATCGAAACCCTGCGCCCTGGCCCCGGCGTACTGCACATGGAATTCAGCGGGCGCGGCGACCAGGTCTGGATCTCGGTGCGCGACGCCGACCAGTTGCAGGTCTGGGACCCGTACCGCCTGAAGCGCATCGGCAGCCTTCCGGCCCGCAGCCCGAGCGGCATCTTCTTCAGCCACCGCGCCCAGCACATCGGACTCTAGGAGGCACCATGGACGACCTCTCCCGCCGCCTCCTCGCCCGCTACCAGAAAGGCCTGCCGATCTGCGCGGAACCCTATCGGCGGATGGCCGAGACCCTGGGTTGCAGCGAAGCCGAGGTGCTCGAACGGCTGCGTCGCCTGGAAGCCGACGGCGCGTTGTCGCGGGTCGGCCCGGTGCTCCGCCACCAACGCGCCGGGGCCAGCACCCTGGCTGCCCTGGCGGTGCCCGAGGAGCGTCTGCAACGGGTCGCCGAGCGCATCAGCCAGTACGCCGAGGTCAACCACAACTACCAGCGCGAACACCGCTACAACCTGTGGTTCGTGCTCACCGCCGGCGACCGCGCGCAACTCGACCGGGTACTGGCGGAGATCGCCGCCGACACCGGCCTGCAACCCCTCGACCTGCCGATGCAGGAAGCCTACTGCATCGACCTCGCGTTTCCCCTGGAGGCCAGCCGATGAACCCCGTCGAACCCCTCGCCGCGCCGCAGCGGCAACACCTGCGCTACCTGCTGGAACAGGGCCTGCCGCTGGCCAGCCGGCCCTACCGGGTGCTCGCCGAACGCATCGGCGCCGGCGAAGACGAAGTGCTGGAACAGGTCCGCCGCTGGGACGAAGACGGCCTGTTCCGCCGCTTCGGAGTGATCCTCCACCACCGCGCCCTGGGCTATACCGCCAACGCCATGCTGGTGCTGGACGTCGCCGACGCGGAGGTCGACGCCGTCGGCCGCGCCCTCGCCCACGAAACGATCGTCTCGCTCTGTTACCGCCGCCCGCGTCGCCTGCCGATGTGGCCATACAACCTGTTCTGCATGATCCACGGCCGCGAGCGCGGCGAAGTGGAACGCCAGATCGAGGCCCTGCTGGAGCGCCACGCCCTGCGCCAGACACCGCACCGCTGGCTGTTCAGCCTGCGCGCCTACAAGCAGTGCGGCGGCCGCTACACCGCGCCGCCGGCCGACCTGGAGCGCCGCCATGGATGAGTTCGACCGGCGCCTGCTGAACCGCCTGCAACACGGCCTGCCGCTGGAGCCGCATCCCTACGCGCTGCTCGCCGCCGAGCTGGATTGCCGCGAGGAAGACATCCTGCGCCGCCTCGACGACCTGCTCGACGACGGCACCCTGACCCGCTTCGGTCCGCTGTTCGATATCGAGCCCCTCGGCGGTGCCTTCACCCTGGCCGCCATGAGCGTGCCGGAGGCGCGTTTCGAAGAGATCGCCGCGCTGCTCGCCGGCTGGCCGCAGGTCGCCCACAACTACCGTCGCGAGCACGCCCTGAACATGTGGCTGGTGGTCGCCTGCGACAGCCCGGCGGAGGTCGCCGAGACCCTCGCACGGCTGGAGCGCGAGAGCGGGCTGGCGGTACTCGACCTGCCCAAGGAGGCGACCTACCATGTCGGCCTGCATTTCCCCCTCTGACACCCTGCTCGCCCGCCGCCTGATCGAACTGACCCAGGCCGGCCTGCCGCTGGTCGCCGACCCTTGGGCGTGGATCGCCGCGCAACTGCGGCTGAGCGAGGCGGAGACCCTGGCGCTGCTGAAGCGCCTGCGCGACGCCGGGGTGATCCGGCGCATCGCCGCGGTGCCCAACCACTATCGCCTTGGCTACCGGCACAACGGCATGACCGTCTGGGACGTCGCCGACGAACGCATCGAACGCCTCGGCCGGCTGGTAGGCGGGCTGTCCTTCGTCAGCCATTGCTACCGGCGCCCGCGCCATCTGCCGCAGTGGCGCTACAACCTGTTCGCCATGGTCCACGGCCGCAGCGAAGCGGAGATCGAAGGCTACCGCCAACAGATCCGCCTGCTGCTCGGCGAGGACTGTCGCGCCGACGAGATGCTGGTGAGCAGCCGCATCCTGAAGAAGACCGGCCTGCGCCTGGCGCAGAAGGAGGAACGTCCATGCTGAGGATCAGCCATTACCTGCGCAGCCTCGCCGAGGACGCGCCGACGCCGCGCCGCGCCGGCGGCAGGCGCGCCCCGGTGGTGATCTGGAACCTGCTGCGGCGCTGCAACCTGACCTGCAAGCACTGTTACTCCACCTCCGCCGACAGCGACTTCCGTGGCGAGCTGGAGACCGCGGAAATCCTTCACGGCATCGACGACCTGCGCGCCGCCGGAGTGCGCGTGCTGATCCTCTCCGGCGGCGAGCCGCTGATGCACCCGGACCTCTTCGAGATCGCCGCCCATGCGCGCCAGGCCGGGATGTTCGTGGCGCTGTCGAGCAACGGTACGCTGATCGACGAAGGCAACATCCAGCGCGTCGCCGAGGCCCGCTTCGACTACGTCGGCATCAGCCTCGACGGCCTGCGCGAGACCCACGACCGCTTCCGCCAGAAGCAGGGCAGCTTCGACGCCGCGCTGGCGGCCATGCGCCTGTGCCGCGAGGCGGATATCCGCGTCGGCATGCGCACCACCCTGACCGAGGAGAACGCCGCGCAACTACCGGCACTGCTCGACCTGATGCGCGAACTCGACGTGCAGAAGTTCTACCTCTCGCACCTCAACTACAGTGGCCGCGGCCGCCGCAGCCGCGCCCTCGACGCCCACCACCGGCGCACCCGCGAGGCCCTCGCGCTGCTCTTCGAACGGGCCGACGAGGACATCCGGCAGGGGCGCGACAGCGACTTCGTCACCGGCAACAACGACGCCGACGCGATCCTTCTCCTCGACTGGCTCAAGCGCCGCCGCCCGCAGCAACTGGCGCGTCTCTGCGAGCTGCTGCTGGACTGGGGCGGCAACGCCTCGGGCGAGGGCATCGCCAACATCGACAACACCGGCGAGGTGCATCCGGACAGCTACTGGTGGCACCACAGCGTCGGCAACATCCGCCATCAGCGCTTCGCCGACTTCTGGTTCGAGCGCCCCGACCCGCTGCTCCTGCAACTGCGCCAGCGCCCGCGACCGGTGGGCGGGCGCTGCAGCCAATGCCGCTGGCTGGACATCTGCAACGGCAACACCCGCACCCGCGCCTGGGCCGGCGGAGAACTCTGGGGCGAAGACCCCGGCTGCTACCTCAGCGATCAGGAAATCGGCCTCGAGCGCATCGCGCTGCACGCCGTCTAAGGAAAGCCTCATGAACACTACCGTGATTCCGCCGTCCCTCCTCGATGTCGATTTCCCTGCCGGCAGCGTCGCCCTGGTCGGCGCCGGCCCCGGCGATCCGGGCCTGCTCACCCTGCGCGCCTGGGCCCTGCTGCAACAGGCCGAGGTGGTGGTCTACGACCGCCTGGTCGCCCGCGAGCTGATCGCCCTTCTGCCGGAAAGCTGCCAGCGCATCTACGTCGGCAAGCGCTGCGGCCACCACAGCCTGCCGCAGGAAGAAATCAACGAGCTGCTGGTGCGCCTGGCCCGGCAGCAACGCCGGGTGGTCCGCCTGAAAGGCGGCGACCCGTTCATCTTCGGTCGCGGCGCCGAGGAGCTGGAGCGCCTGCTCGAGGCCGGCGTCGACTGCCAGGTGGTCCCCGGCGTCACCGCCGCCTCCGGTTGCAGTACCTACGCCGGCATCCCGCTGACCCACCGCGACCTCGCCCAGTCCTGCACCTTCGTCACCGGCCACCTGCAGAACGACGGCCGCCTCGACCTCGACTGGGCCGGCCTGGCGCGCGGCAAGCAGACCCTGGTGTTCTACATGGGCCTGGGCAACCTCGCCGAGATCGCCGCGCGCCTGGTCGAGCACGGCCTCGCCAGCGACACCCCGGCGGCGCTGGTCAGCCAGGGCACCCAGGCGGGCCAGCAGGTGACCCGCGGCGCCCTTTCCGAGCTGCCGGCGCTGGCGCGTCGCTACCAGTTGAAGCCGCCGACGCTGATCGTCGTCGGCC
>NZ_SCND01000182.1:0-11836 GCF_005503585.1 Pseudomonas sp. 2VD | reverse complement strand
TCCTCGAAGTCGGAGAAGCCGAGGTCGCGGAACACCTGCTTGATGATGTCCGGGACCTTCTGGTTCTGGAAGATGCGGCAGTCGGAGGTGCGCGTCAGCAGCCACAGCCAGGGCCGCAGGGTGACCTGGTAGCTGGCGAACTGGCCGGCGCCGGCGCCCTGGCTACAGCGCGCGACGATGCCGTGGAAATACCGCCGGCTGCCGCCGGGGAGTTCCAGCGCGAGGCTCATCGGCTTGCCCAACAGGGCATCCAGAGGCAAGGCGGGATTGCTCGAGACCAGTTCGAGCTCGTGGCTGAACAGCCGGCCCAGCTCTTCGCGACCCTCCAGCCGTTGCAGTTGCAGGACCTCGGGTCCCAGCGGTGAGTCCACGTGTACCAGGCGGGTGTGTTGGGAGAACAGCATGGGGAATCTTCCTTGATAGTCACCTGCGGCGGGCGGCCCGAACAACGCGCCAGCAGCGCGCCAGATGATCGTACAACCCAGTGCCGTCGCGAAAGGCTGGCCAATAGCCACGACACTCCTGCCCGCCTCCTGCGGACCCGCCGACCCTAAGCCAGAACCAAAGCCGAAGCAACGACGGCTTTGTCGAAAAGTATTTCCGCTCCGAGCACGCTGCGGCGCACTGGCCCATTGCCCGATACCCGGCAAAAATGAGATATTCACGAACGTGAATCATTCTCATATTTCAATCCCATCTCCCCGCCTGCTGCTGGTCGAAGACGACCCGCGCCTACGCGAGGATCTCGACGCGCATTTTCGCCGGCGCGGCTTCCGCGTGACCGTCTGCGGCGATGGCTCGCACGGGCTGGAAGCCGCCGGGCGCGAAGCGTTCGACCTGGTGTTGCTGGACATCATGCTGCCCAGCCTCGACGGCCTGGCCCTGCTGGAGTCGCTGCGCCGCGAGCAGGCCACGCCGGTGATGCTGATGTCGGCCCTGGGCGCCGAACAGGATCGCATCAGCGGCTTCACCCGCGGCGCCGACGACTACCTGCCGAAGCCGTTCAGCCTGGCCGAGCTGGATGCCCGCACCGACGCCCTGCTGCGCCGCGTACGACTGGACCGCCTGCCGTCGGCGCAGCGGCGGGATACCCGGCTGGTGTTCGACGACCAGGCCCAGGATGTGCTCCACCAGGGCCTTCCGGCGGGGCTGACGCCATCCGAGTACCGCCTCCTGGCGACGCTCCGCGAACACGCTGGCGAGGCGCTGAGCAAGCCGTTCCTCTACCGGAGCGTGCTGCACCGCAGCTACACGCGCCTCGACCGCGGTCTCGACGTGCACGTCTGCAACCTGCGGCGCAAGCTCGCCGTGGTCGCCGTCCGTCACCTACAGATCCAGGCGGTGCGCGGCCAGGGCTACCTGCTGGTGGAGACGGAACACCCCTGATGCGCAGGCACCCGCTGTTATGGAAACTGGCGCTGCTGCAGGTCGGCTTCTGCCTGCTGCTGACCTGGCTGATCTACACCTGGGGCCTGTCGGTGGAGCGCAGCACCTACTTCCTCGCCCCGGCCGACCGCAGCTACCTGGCGGACTACGCGCGGCAGGCGGAGGATGCCTGGCGCAGCGAGGGCGCCGCGGGCGCCGAACGCTTCCGCAAGGAACTGTCGGCGAAGGAAGATACCTGGGTGGCGCTGGTCGGACCGCACCTGGAAAGCCTCGGCAGCACGCCGCTAAGCGCCGAGGAGTCGAGCCACCTGACCTTCATGCGCAAGCTCGACTGGCCGATGAGCCGGCGCCTGCAGGACGAACTGCCGTACGTCAGCATCGAGTTCCCCGGACATCCCGAGCAGGGCCGGCTGGTAATCCAGTTACCGGAGCGCCTGCTGCCCGGCGGACTGACCCCCTGGACCCACCTGGTCACCCACGGCATAGTCCCGACCTTGCTGGCCGCCCTGCTCGGCCTGCTGCTCTATCGCCACCTGGTGGTGCCGCTGAACCGCTTGCGCGATCGCGCCGACGCCCTGCGCGCCGACGAACTGGAAAGCACTCCCCTCGCCGCACCGCTGGCGGCCCGCCACGACGAACTGGGCGAGCTGGCCCAGGCCCTGGAGCACATGGCCGAGCGCCTGCGCCTGAGTCTCGCCCAGCAGCGCCTGCTGCTGCGCACCCTGTCCCACGAACTGCGCACGCCGCTGGCGCGCCTGCGCATCGCCCACGACAGCGAGCTACCGCCGGAACAGTTGCGCCAGCGCCTGGATCGCGAAATCGGCGACATGCAACGACTGCTGGAAGACACCCTCGACCTCGCCTGGATGGACACCGAGCGCCCGCAACTGCCCACCGAGCCGGTGCTGGCGCTGTCGGTGTGGGAAGCGCTGCGCGAGGACGCCTGTTTCGAAAGCGGCTGGGACCCGGCGCGGCTACCCTGCCGCTTGGGCGTCGACTGTCGCGTCGAGGTACACCTGGACAGCCTGGCCCAGGCCATGGAAAACCTCCTGCGCAACGCCATCCGTCACTCGCCCGAGGACGGCACGGTCAGCCTCGACGGCGAGCGCGAGGGCGACTTCTGGCACCTGCGCCTGCAGGACCAGGGCCCTGGCGTGGCGGAAGACCAGTTGGAACGCATCTTCCTCCCCTACCAGCGCCTGGACGATAGCGCCGGCGAAGGTTTCGGCCTCGGCCTGGCGATCGCCCGGCGCGCCATCGAGCTACAGGGCGGCCAGCTCTGGGCCAGCAACGGCAAGCCCGGATTGTGCCTGCACCTGTGGCTGCCGGCGGCCGCCTGAGGGCGAAGTGTTTAGAAAGTTAATGCGCTTTACTCTCAAATAACAATCAATATCATTTGTGATCTCTTGCATTTCGCTGCATTGCCCGGAGATCACCGATGTCCTCACGCGCCCTTCCCGCCGTTCCCTTCCTGCTGCTGTCCAGTTGCCTGCTCGCCAACGCCGTACACGCCGCCGGCCAGGGCGACGGCTCCGTCATCGAGCTGGGCGAGCAAACCGTGGTCGCCACCGCCCAGGAGGAAACCAAGCAGGCGCCGGGGGTTTCCATCATCACCGCCGAGGACATCGCCAAGCGACCGCCGAGCAACGACCTGTCGCAGATCATCCGGACCATGCCGGGGGTCAACCTGACCGGCAACAGCTCCAGCGGCCAGCGTGGCAACAACCGGCAGATCGACATCCGCGGCATGGGCCCGGAGAACACCCTGATCCTGGTCGACGGCAAGCCGGTCAGCTCGCGCAACTCGGTGCGCTACGGCTGGCGCGGCGAGCGCGACAGCCGCGGCGACACCAACTGGGTGCCGGCCGACCAGGTCGAGCGCATCGAAGTGATCCGCGGCCCGGCGGCGGCGCGCTACGGCAACGGCGCGGCGGGCGGCGTGGTGAACATCATCACCAAGCAGGCCGGCGCGGAAACCCACGGTAATCTCAGCGTCTACAGCAATTTCCCGCAGCACAAGGCCGAAGGCGCCAGCGAACGGATGAGCTTCGGTCTCAACGGGCCGCTCACGGAAAACCTCAGCTACCGCGTCTACGGCAACATCGCCAAGACCGACTCGGACGACTGGGACATCAACGCCGGCCACGAATCCAACCGTACCGGCAAGCAGGCCGGCACCCTCCCCGCCGGTCGCGAAGGCGTGCGCAACAAGGACATCGACGGGCTGCTCAGCTGGCGCCTGACGCCCGAGCAGACCCTCGAGTTCGAGGCCGGCTTCAGCCGCCAGGGCAACATCTACACCGGCGACACGCAGAACACCAACAGCAACAACTACGTGAAGCAGATGCTCGGCCACGAGACCAACCGCATGTACCGCGAGACCTACTCGGCCACCCATCGCGGCGAATGGGACTTCGGCAGCTCGCTGGCCTACCTGCAGTACGAGAAGACCCGCAACAGCCGGATCAACGAAGGCCTGGCCGGCGGCACCGAAGGCATCTTCGACCCCAACAACGCCGGCTTCTACACCGCCACCCTGCGCGACCTGACCGCCCACGGCGAGGTCAACCTGCCGCTGCACCTGGGCTACGAGCAGACCCTGACCCTCGGCAGCGAGTGGACCGAGCAGAAGCTCGACGACCCCAGCTCCAACACCCAGAACACCGAAGAAGGCGGCTCGATCCCCGGTCTCGCCGGAAAGAACCGCAGCAGCAGTTCCTCGGCGCGGATTTTCTCGCTGTTCGCCGAGGACAACATCGAGCTGATGCCCGGCACCATGCTCACCCCAGGCCTGCGCTGGGACCACCACGACATCGTCGGCGACAACTGGAGCCCATCGCTGAACCTGTCCCACGCGCTCACCGAGCGGGTCACCCTGAAGGCCGGTATCGCCCGCGCCTACAAGGCCCCCAACCTGTACCAGCTGAACCCCGACTACCTGCTCTACAGCCGTGGCCAGGGTTGCTACGGGCAAAGCACCAGTTGCTACCTGCGCGGCAACGACGGCCTCAAGGCCGAGACCAGCGTGAACAAGGAACTGGGCATCGAGTACAGCCACAACGGCCTGGTAGCGGGGCTGACCTACTTCCGCAACGACTACAAGAACAAGATCGAATCCGGCCTGTCACCGATCGACCACGCCAGCGGCGGCAAGGGCGACTACGCCAACGCGGCGATCTACCAGTGGGAGAACGTGCCCAAGGCGGTGGTCGAGGGCCTCGAAGGCACCCTGACCCTGCCCCTGGCCGACGGCCTGAAGTGGAGCAACAACTTCACCTACATGCTGCAATCGAAGAACAAGGAAACCGGCGACGTGCTCTCGGTGACGCCGCGCTACACCCTCAACTCGATGCTCGACTGGCAGGCCACCGACGACCTCTCGCTGCAAGCCACGGTCACCTGGTACGGCAAGCAGAAGCCGAAGAAATACGACTATCACGGCGACCGTGTCACCGGCAGCGCCAACGACCAGCTCTCGCCCTACGCCATCGCCGGCCTCGGCGGCACCTATCGGTTGAGCAAGAACCTGAGCCTCGGCGCCGGCGTCGACAACCTGTTCGACAAGCGCCTGTTCCGCGCCGGCAATGCCCAGGGCGTGGTCGGCATCGACGGGGCCGGCGCGGCGACCTACAACGAGCCCGGACGGACCTTCTATACCAGCCTGACCGCGTCGTTCTGAGCCATAACGAGAAAGCCTGATGAGAACCTCCCTGCTCGTCGCCGCCCTGGGCCTCGCCCTGGCGGCGGCCCTGCCCGGCGGCGCGCCGCTGGCGCAACCGGACCCCGAGGCGACCATGGACCGCAGCCTGCTGCAACGCCAGGACCTGCCCTATCGCTTCAGCGCCGTGGACCTGGACTCCGTCGATGGCCAGCGGCATTACCGGCTGTGGCTCGGCCGACCGCTGCAGGCACCGCCCGCCGCCGGCTACCCGGTGGTCTGGATGCTCGACGGCAACGCCGCCGTCGGCGCCCTCGACGCGTCCACCCTGAGACGCCTGGCCGACGGCGACGCACCGCTGCTGGTCGCCATCGGCTACCGCACGCCGCTGCGCATCGACCGCGCCGGGCGTACCTTCGACTACACCCCGGCGAGTCCCGGCCAGGCCGATCAGCGCGACCCGCTCAACGGCCTGCCCAGCGGCGGCGCCGACGCCTTCCTCGACCTGCTGCGCGACGGCATGCGCCCGGCCGTGGCGGCGCAGGCGCCCCTGGACACTGCGCGGCAAACCCTCTGGGGACACTCCTACGGCGGCTTGCTGGTGCTCCACGCACTGTTCACCCGTCCCGGCGAGTTCGCCCGCTACGCCGCGGCCAGCCCGTCGCTGTGGTGGCGCGACGGGGCGATCCTCGGCGAGCGAGCGGGGCTCGAACAGCGCCTGCGCGGAAAGCGCGCGGAACTCCTGCTCTGGCGCGGCAGCGCCGAACCGGCCAGCCCGCGCGGCTCGCTGAAAGCCGAGCCGGGCCAGGCGATGGCGCGGCTGGTAGATGACCTGCGCCGGGTTGCCGGGCTCACGCTGGACTTCCAGCCGCTCGACGGCCTGGGTCATGGCGAAACGCTGGGGGCCTCGTTGCGCCTTCTGCTCGCCCGTCCGGCGGTGGAACGCCAGCGCTGAAGGCGCACGCTCCCAGGAGGCCTTTACGCCGTCCCTTTCTTCCGCCCGCGGGAGAAGGTCGGGCTGTAAGGAAGACCGACGCAACGGCGGATAACCGCTTCGCGGTTATTCGCCCTACCGGAGGCCAGGCATCCGCGCGCCGCTGCATCCCTCTACGCTGCACGGCATCCTCTCCCGCCTGCGGGAAAGGATTGGGGTGAGGGAAAATCGCCCTACGCCACCACCGGAATCAGCGGGTCAGCCGCCGCCAGCGCCACGGCGCGGTCCGCCGCCGGCGGGTAGATCCACACGCCATTGATCTCGGTCTTGATCTTCTTGCCCTCCTCGCGCACGAACCGTACCTGGCGGTCCCAGCCCTCGGTGAACACCGCGCCCCAGCCGCCGAGGTCGAGACAGGTCACGTACTTCACCTGGCTGTAGGGAATCGGCTCGACGCCGAGCAGGTCGGCGGCCACGTTATTGCCGGCCGAGCGACCCAGGGCGATGGCGTGCTGGCAGGTCATCAGGGCATGGTTGCCGAGGTCGTCGGTAGCCGCGCGGGCCACGTCGCCGGTGGCGTAGACATCGTCGAGACCGAGCACCTTGAGGTTGCGGTCGACATGCAGGCGACCCTGGGCATCGCGCTCGCCCGGAATCTGCCCGGTCAGGGTGCTGGCCCGCACGCCCACGGTCCAGACCACGGTCTTCGCCTCGATCCGCTGGCCGTCGTCGAGCGTCACGCCCTCGGCATCCACCGCCGCCACCGAACGCCCCAGGCACCACTCCACGCCCAGTTCCGCCGAGGCCTCGGCGATCAAGCCGCTCAGGTCCGCGCCCATCGATGCGCCGATGGCGGCGCCGCGGTCGACCACGATCACTCGCAGCGCCGCTTTCTCGCCGAGGATCGCCCGCAGGCGCGCCGGCATCTCGGTGGCGGTCTCGATGCCGGTGAAGCCGCCGCCGGCGACCACCACGGTGTTGCGTGCCGGCGAATCCGGCAAGTCGCGCAGGGCATGCAGGTGTGCCTCCAGGCGCAGGGCGTCTTCCAACTGGTCGACATCGAAGGCCGCATCGATGCCGGCGACACTCGCCGGACGCCACACGCCGCTGCCGGCCGCCAGCACCAGGCGGTCGTAGTCCAGCTGCGCCAGCGTGCCCTCGGCATCGCGGTACTCCACTCGCTTGCCGGCCACGTCGATGCGCTGCGCGCTGCCCTGCACGAAACGCACGCCGACCGCGGCGAACAATTCGCCCAGCGGCGCCGCCATGCGCTGCACGTCAGGCTCGTAGAAACGCGGGCGGATGCGCAGCTCGGGCTGCGGCGCGAGCACCGCGACCTCGACGTCGTCGCGGCCCTGGCGGTCGAGCTGGCGCACTGCGCTCAGCGCGCTCCACATGCCGGCGAATCCGGCACCGACGATCAGGATACGTTGTTTCATTGGGGGCTCCTGGAGGGAAAGGACGGGATATCCGGAGAAAAGCCTCTCCGTAACTACGACTATATTTGTCGTAGTTAAGAAGATCAATCCCCGAAAAGCGTTCCGACAGGCAATCGCCCCTCGCCGTGAAAGAGAGGAAAAGACGTCGAAAACATACGAAAAGGATCGGAGATAGAGCGCTTCGAGGCGGAAGACAGCGAACGACCTGTCCTTGTGAGCGGCCTGAAAACCGCGCAGAATATTGCGAATATTTCTGTCGGAGTTAGTGATGGCTCTCTATAGCGCCGGCGTCGAATACGGCATCCACTGCCTGTTGTTCCTCGCCGACGAGAAAGGCGACAGCCGCGAGTCCAGCGTACGCACCCTCGCCGAGTTGCAGGGCGTGCCGCCGGAACTGCTGGCCAAGGTCTTCACCCGCCTGGCCAAGGCCGGCCTGGTGGCTGCCACCGAAGGCGTGCGCGGTGGCTTCCGCCTGGCACGGCCGGCCAACGAAATCAGCGTGCTCGACGTGGTCCGCGCCATCGACGGCGACAAATCGATCTTCGAATGCCGCGAGGTCCGCGAGCGCTGCGCGATCTTCGAAGGCAACCCGCCTTCCTGGGCGACCCGCAACACCTGCTCGATCCACGCGGTGATGCTCACCGCGCAGAAGCGCATGGAAGAAGCGCTGGCCCAGCAGACCATCCTCGACCTGGTACGCCGGGTGGGGCGTATCGCGCCACCGGAGTTCGGCGAAGAAGTGCTGCGCTGGATGGATGCCAGCCGGGAAGGACGCGGCGGCTCCCGCGACTAGCCCTTGGCGCATACGGAGCGGCGCCGCAAGCCCGTTTCGCGGAAAACACCATTGTCGACTGCGGTGCTAATCGCGCCGGCGTTTCTCCCTACCCTATCGCCAGAGGCCGCCGCAGAGCGGCCGCCGGCCCACTGCAATGGCCCGTGACCAACTTGCGTGATAGGTGAACGATGGAACCTGGCAGCTACCAACTGACCATGAGCGTGCTCATGACCCCCGACAAGGCGAACTTCTCCGGCAACGTCCACGGCGGCGCGCTGCTCAAGCTACTCGACGAAGTGGCCTTCGCCTGCGCCAAGCGCTACGCCGGACGCTACGTGGTGACCCTGTCGGTGGATCAGGTGATCTTCCGCGAGCCGATCCATGTCGGCGAACTGGTGACCTTCCTCGCCTCGGTGAACTACACCGGGCGCACTTCGATGGAGGTCGGGGTGAAGGTGATGACCGAGAACATCCACGAGCGCACCGTGCGCCATACCAACAGTTGCTTCTTCACCATGGTGGCGATGGACGACCAGCGCCGGCCGGTGGCGGTGCGTCCACTGGAACCGGAGACCGCGATCGAGAAACGCCGCTACGCCCAGGCCCTGGCCCGGCGCGAGCAGCGCAAGCTGATGGAACTGCGCTACCAGGAGATCCGCGAACAGGTGGATCACGCGATGCCGGCCTGAACGCCGCCCGGCCCGCGGGCCGGGTCCTCAGCCCTCGCCGACCAGGCTCTCGAACGCTTCTTCCAGCACGCTGGCGCTGCCGGGGCGGACCACCCGCGCCACCTCCCGGCCGTCGCGAAGAAAGACGAAGGTCGGCCACAGCTTGACCTGGAACGAGCGCCCCAGGCGGCGCCCGGGACCGTCCTCGACCTTCAGGTGGCCGACCTCCGGATAGTCGCTGAATACTTCCGCCAGCAGCGGCTGGGCGGCCTGGCAATGGCCGCACCAGTCGGTACCGAACTCCACCAGCGTCGGACCGGCGAGCCGGTCCAGTTCGTCGCGCGCCGGTGCCTCGGCGCTGTATCGGGTCTTCATACGCTGCTTCTCCATGAGCTTGGCTGACAGGACGGCAGACTCCCGCGGCGGCGCCAGGTTCGACCCGCGCGACCGCGCGACGATGGACTCAGCGTTTCCGCACGCGCGCCATGCAGCGCTGGTAGCGTTCGTCGACGCGCTTGGCGAACCAGGCGGTGGTCAGCTTGCGGGTGATCTTCGGGCTCTCCAGGGCGATCCCCGGCAGCACGGCGCGGGGCAGCGTCTTGCCGGTGGCGCTTTCGGCCAGGGCGAAGACCTTGCGGTACAGCGCGCTGTCGGCGAACTCCGGGCTGTCGCCCTGCTCCAGCGCCCGGCGGATCGCCGCGTCGCTCATGTCCAAGCGCTTGCCGAGGCTGCGCACGGCCAGTTCGGTGGAGCCCGGCGTGCGCGTACCGTAGCGGATCAGATCGCCATCCAGCGCCAGCGGAATCCCCGAGACGCGACTCACCGCATTCTGGAACGCGGCGTTGCGACTGGCATACCAGCCGGCGTTGAAGTCGGCGAAGCGGTACAGCGGCGCCGGGTAGTCCGCCGGATAGCCAAGCAGGTGGGCGATGCCGAAATACATGCCGCCGCGCCGGCTGAACACCTCGCGGCGGATGCTGCCGTCCAGCGGATAGGGATAGCCGTCCGCGTGCTGCTCGGCGAAAGCGATGCTGACCTGCATCGGCCCGCCGGTGTGTACCGGGTTGAAGCCGCCGAACAGCTTGCCGCCCATGGGCACGATGGCGATGAAATCGTCGAATGTCTCGCTCAGTTCCTTCTCCGTGCGCGCCGCGGCCAGGCGCTGGCTGTAGGTGCGGCCATCGGGCGACTTGATATTCAGCGCCGAGCTGACCAGGAACGCCGGCACGTGCAGCTTGCCGGCACGGCGCTCGACCTCGCGGGTGGCGATCCTGCCCAGGCCGGCCACCGGCGGGTCGACCTGGTAGGTGGACTCCTGCTCGGTCACCGCCAGCACCGCACAGAGATTCTCGTCGCTGGGGTAGACCTGCTGGGTGGAAAAGGCCGCGTAGATATCGCTGGCCCACCCTTGGCGATCGCGCACCGTGGCCGGCATCAGGCGGACGATCTTCGCCCGTACTTCGTCGGGGTTGGGCGGCGGCGGCTCCGCCGACCGCGAACTGCACCCGGCCAGCGCCAGGAGCATGAGCAACCCCGTTACGCCGCGACCCTGGCGTACTGCTTTCATCTGCGATTCCCTGTTCCGTTGCGAAGTGGGCGGCCGGTGGCGACCGCCGAAGCCAGGGCATTCTAGCCGAGCATCCGGCGGCTTCCGTACCGTCCGTCACGCACGGTCGCGGTTCACAGCGCTGCGTCGGTGCGCTGCCGCTTGACCCGACGCCAGGTCGAGGGCGAGGCGCCGGCCAGCCGGAGAAAGATCCGCGAGAAATGCGGCTGGTCGGAAAAGCCGCAGGCGACGCCGATCTGCGAAAGCGGTTCGTCGCTGCCCAGCATCAGCTCCTTGGCCCGGTCGACGCGCATGCGCATCAGCCATTCGTGGGGCGAAACACCGGTGCTGCACTTGAAGGCCTTGGTGAAATAGCTGCGCGAGAGCCCGCACTCCTCGGCCAGGCGCGCCACCGATACGCCCTCGGCCAGATGCCCGGCGATCAGCTCCTTGGCCCTGCGCAATTGCCAGGGCGCCAGGCCCTTGCCGGTGCAGGCCGGGACCTGGGTCGAAGCGAAGCGATCCTGGACGTGGGTCAACAGCGCCAGCATGACCTGTTCGATGAACAGCTCGTTGCGCTCCCCCGCCCTGGCGAAACTGTGCAGCAGCGCCAGCGCCAGGTGATAGACCACCGGATCGTCGACACCGATGATCCGCTCCGGCTCGGCGGACGCGCGTTGCCCTTCTTCGTAGAGAAACTCCTTTATCGAAGCGCGCGGCAACATGAAGCGGACATTGTCGTAAGTTGTCCGGTGCTGGCACTTTATTTCATCGCCAAGATAGGCGATGGAGATACTTTTCCGTGGATGTCCGCCATCGAAAACCAGTTTGTTTCCATTCCAGAGACGATGGGAATTGAAGTCGCGCAACTGAACGATGACGGAAAACGAATCGGCACAAGGAATATGGATCACCTTGTCCGGATCGGGAGTCGCCTCACTGTTGCGAATCAAGGCGTACCCTTCTCCCCTTATGATGTTCCCTGGCGTGGATTGGTCGCCCTTTGTTCTGTCTATGGCAACAGTCATGACTCCCCCTGATTCCATGCGCCTGATGATCTCGTGACACTTTTCTCTCGACGCGAAAAACGACGCACGAAAGCTCCCCCAGAGATTAATCCGAGGGAGCCGTTCCGGGGAAATCTAACCGACGAAGATAACTACCAGATTACTGCGCTGTTACTCGATGATATAGCGCTCAACCCTTTTCCTGTTCCGACGGGCCAGCGGCCTGGTCGAGGCGATGCCGACCCGGTAGTTGCCCCAGCACATGGCCGACCGAACCCGCCTTGTCGCAGGCCGAGGCGAACGCGCAACCGCCGAGCAATTGCTTGCCGACCGGGATGACCTGCTCGCCGAGCAGGATGCCGAGCAACCCCACCAGCGCCACCAGCGGCGGAGCCGGCGAACGCACCTGCAGCAGGCTGTAGA
>NZ_SCND01000181.1:0-11883 GCF_005503585.1 Pseudomonas sp. 2VD | reverse complement strand
GATCATGTGCGCGGCGGTGGAGGGCGCCCAGGTCGATTTCGACACCGCGCAACTGATCGAGGCGCGCTATTTCACCGAGCTGACCACCGGCCAGGTGGCGAAGAACATGATCGGCACCTTCTGGTTCCAGCTCAACGAGATCAACGCCGGCAAGTCGCGGCCGCAGGGGTATCCGGTGCGGGCGACGAAAAAGGTCGGCGTGCTCGGCGCCGGGATGATGGGCGCGGGCATCGCCTACGTATCGGCGGCGGCCGGCATCGAGGTGGTGCTCAAGGACGTCTCGCTGGAAGCGGCGGAGAAGGGCAAGGCTTATTCGGCCAGGCTGCTGGACAAGAAAGTTGCGCGCGGGCACCTGTCCGCCGAGAAGCGCGACGCCTTCCTCGCGCGGATCGTGCCGAGCGTCAGCGAAGCCGACTTCGAAGGCTGCGACCTGATCATCGAGGCGGTCTTCGAGGACCGCGCGCTGAAAGGCAAGGTCACCGCCGAGGCCGAGAAACATGCCCTGGCCGATGCGGTGGTGGCGTCCAATACCTCGACCCTGCCGATCACCGGTCTGGCCCAGGCGGTGGCGCGGCCGGAGAAGTTCATCGGCCTGCACTTCTTCAGCCCGGTGGACAAGATGCCGCTGGTGGAGATCATCCGTGGCGAAAAGACCAGCGACGAAACCCTGGCACGCGGTTTCGACTACGTGCTGCAGATCAAGAAAACGCCGATCGTGGTCAACGACAGCCGCGGCTTCTTCACCTCGCGGGTATTCGGCACCTTCACCAACGAAGGCATCGCCATGCTCGGCGAAGGCGTGAGCGCCGCGATGATCGACAACCAGGCGCGCCAGGCCGGTATGCCGGTGGGGCCGCTGGCGATTTCCGACGAAGTCTCGCTGAGCCTGATGACCCACATCCGCAACCAGACCGCCCGCGACCTCGAGGCCGAGGGCAAGGCTCTGCCGACGCACCCCGCGTTCGCCGTGATCGACCTGATGGTCAATGAGTACAAGCGCCCGGGCAAGGCGGCCGGCGCCGGCTTCTACGACTACCCGGCGAACGGCAGGAAACATCTCTGGGCGGAACTCAAGAGCCGCTTCGAGAAGCCCGATGCGCAAATATCCGCCGAGGACGTACGCGACCGCCTGCTGTTCATCCAGGCCATCGAGACCGTGCGTTGCGTGGAGGAGGGGGTATTGCACTCCACCGCCGACGCGAACATCGGCTCGATCTTCGGTATCGGTTTCGCCGCCTGGAGCGGGGGCGCCTTGCAGTTCATCAACCAGTACGGCCTGAAGGACTTCATCGCCCGCGCCCAATACCTGGTCGAACAGTACGGCGAGCGCTTCGAGCCGCCGGCGCTGTTGCTGGAGAAGGCGGCGAAGGGCGAGCTGTTCTGAGTCCTGGCGTCGCACGGAGAGCCGACCTTCGGGCCGGCTTTCTCGTGGTCGCGTACCGCGGCGGATGACGCCACCCCGGTATCCCCTGGTTCTTGCCAGCCAGGCCGCCACGGGTAGGGCGAATAGCGCCATGGGCGCTATCCGCCGATATGCCGAGGTTTGGCGGATAACCGCGATGCGGTTATGCGCCCTACGCCGCGCGTCGGTACAGGCCCTTGCCTCCAGCCGCCATTGGTAGGGCGAATAGCGCCACAGGCGCTATCCGCCGATATGCCGAGATTCGGCGGATAACCGCGATGCGGTTATGCGCCCTACGCCCTACGCCGTGCGTCGGTACG
This sequence comes from Pseudomonas sp. 2VD, assembly GCF_005503585.1. Lineage (NCBI taxonomy): Bacteria > Pseudomonadati > Pseudomonadota > Gammaproteobacteria > Pseudomonadales > Pseudomonadaceae > Pseudomonas > Pseudomonas sp. 2VD. The sequence goes on along the minus strand of NZ_SCND01000181.1, from coordinate 10,161 downwards.
GGCCAGCCTCCATGCTTGCCTCCAGGCTGCCACGGGCGCTTCCGCCGATGTGCCTACGCGGGACCTGGGTGTTCCTCGCCGGGGTAGCGCAGCAGGTCGATCACGGCGCTCAACGCCGCCGGGTGGTTGCGGCGGTTTGGATAATAGAGATGGAAACCGGGAAAGGGGGCGCACCAATCCGCCAGGACCCGTTCCAGGCGGCCGGCGGCGAGGTGCTCGGCGACTTCCTCCTCGATGGCGAAGGCAATCCCGACATCGGCCAGCGCCGCCTGTAGCATCAGGCGCGGGTCGTCGAGGACCAGCGGTCCGCTCACGGCCACCGAAAGCGCTTTCGTGCCCTTGCTGAATTGCCATTTGTACAGCTCTCCGGAAGACACCTTGCGCCAGCCGATGCAACGGTGGCCGAGCAGTTCCTCCGGGCTACCCGGCCTGCCTTGCCGTCGGAAGTAGGCCGGGGTCGCGACGATGGCCAAGCGCAGGTCCGGGCCGACCCGCACGGCGCGCATGCCGTGCTGGAGGTCTTCGCCGAGGCGGATGCCGGCGTCGAAACCGGCTTCGACGATATTGGCGAAACCTTCGTCCGCCACCACTTCCAGGGTGATGCCGGGATAGTCGCGGGCCAGTTCGCCGAAACGTGGTGCGAGGACGAGACCGATGGCGTTTCGCGGTGCGTTGATTCGTACCAGGCCGTGAGGCGTTTCGCGAAAGCGGTTAAGGCTGTCCAGCGCGGCGGCGATGTCTTCGAACGCCGGGTCCAGGTGCGCCAGCAGGTGCTCACCGGCCTCGGTCGGCGAGACGTTGCGAGTGGTGCGGTTGAGCAGGCGGATGCCGAGCTGGGTTTCCAGTTCGCGCAGGGTGTGGCTGAGCGTCGGCGGGGTTACGCCGAGGGTGGCGGCGGCGCGGCGGAAACTGCGTTCGCGAGCGATGGCGACGAAGGCGGCGAGACCGGCGAGATCGGGCTTCTTCATTGGATTATTAAAATAACTCGATCAATGAAAGAAATTTTTCCAGGATAGTTAGCTATTCGGCAGCAATATAGCATCGTCGGGAAACCTGGCTCATGAACAGGCTGGGCCGGGGAAACCGCTCTTTTCAGAGCCTTCCGACGAGGTCGTACGATGCAGCATGTCCGTCTTGGCAACAGCGGCCTGAAAGTCTCCCGACTCTGCCTGGGGTGCATGACCTATGGCGATCCGGCGTGGCGTCCGTGGGTGCTGGACGAGGAACGGGCGCGTCCGTTCATTCGCGAGGCGCTGGAAGCCGGGATCGACTTCTTCGACAGTGCCGATATCTATTCCACCGGCGAGAGCGAGCGGATCCTCGGGCGCGCGCTCAGGGACTTCGCGCAGCGCGAGGACCTGGTAATCGCCACCAAGGCGTTCTTTCCCATGAGCGACAGGCCCAACGCCTGCGGCTTGTCGCGCAAGCACCTGCTTGCCAGCGTGGATGCCTCGCTGCGGCGGTTGGGTACGGACTACCTGGATCTCTTCGTGATCCATCGCTTCGATCCGGACACCCCGATCGAGGAAACCTGCGAAACCCTCGACAGCCTGGTGCGTGTCGGCAAGGTCAGTTACCTCGGCGCCTCGTCGATGCCGGCCTGGCGCTTCATGAAGATGCTCGCCTTCCAGCGCCACCACGGCCTGGCGCAATTCATCTCGATGCAGAGCCAGTACAACCTGATCGTTCGCGAGGACGAGGAGGACCTCGTGCCGCTGTGCCGGGAAGAGGGGATCGCGTTGACGCCCTGGTCGCCGCTGGCGCGTGGGCTGCTGGCCGGAGCGCGAAGCGCCGGCACGCTGCGGACCCGGACGGACGAACAGGCCCCGCGCTGGTACGGCGGCAGGGAGGAGGTCGAGTCGACCCTCGGCGCGTTGGAGAAAATCGCCGCAGCCCGCGGGCTTCCACCGGCGCAACTCGCCCTGGCCTGGCTGCTTGGCCGGAACGGTGTCGCGGCGCCGATCGTCGGCCTGTCCAGGCCGCATCACCTCAAGGATGCCCTCGCGGCGCTGACGCTGGACCTCGCCGAAGAGGAGTGCGCCACGCTGGAGGCGCCGCTCACGGCGCGCGCCCGGACCCCGCGCTGGTAGGGCGCACATCGACGGAGAAAGCATGATGAGACGACAGGCTTCCGTGTTGCTGCTGGTATCCATGGTATCGGCGACCGTCTTGCCGGTTTTCGCCCGTGCGCCTGGCGAGCGCGAGCCGTCCTGCGCCGCGACGAGCATCGTCCTGCCAGCGGGGGCCCGGTATCCCAACGGCATCGCCCATGCCGCCGATGGAACGCTGTACGTCGGCCTGGTCACCAGCGGGCGCATCCTGCGCAAGCCTCCCGGGGGCGAGTGGGAAACCTTCTTCGCCGGCAGCCCGGCGATCTTCGCTGCCACCGCGCTGCGGCTGGACGAGTCGCGTGGCCTGCTCTGGGGCAATTCGCCGGACTTCCTACCCGCTGGCCGGCGCCGGCCGCATGGGGTGTTCGCCCTGGATCTCGCGAACGGTGCCGTGCGCCGATATCTGACCCTGCCCGGCGACGGGATGGGCAACGATCTCGCGGTGGCGCCGGACGGAACGGTCTACCTGAGCGAAACCCGGGATGGCAGCCTGATGCGGCTGCGGCCCGGGGAACCGGCGTTCCAGGTGTTGCTGCGCGACAGCCGCCTGGCCGGCCCCGGCGGGCTGGGCGCGGCGGGCATCGTCCGGGTGGACGACGACACCCTGCTGGTCGGCAACTTCGGTAGCGGGGCGATCCATGTCGTCGAAGGGGTCGCCACGCGTCCGCGGCTGCGCGAGATGGAGCTGCCCCGAACGCTGGAGAATCCGGATGGCATGGCGCTGGCTCCGGACGGCTCACTGATCGTGCTGGAGAACGCCATCCGCAGCGGCGCCGGCAAGGTGCTGCGGATCGCCGAGCCCCTCGCTCCAGGGCGGCGCGGCATCGAAGTGATACGCGAGGGCCTGGAGTCGCCGGTCAACCTGACCGTCACCGGACAGGGTTGCGCCTATGTCAGCGAGTCACGCATTCGCCATCGCCTGTTGCCGGGGCGCGAGGGCGAGCTGCCGGCGCATTTCCTGATCCATCGGCTGCCCCTGGATTCGGCCGGGGGCCGTTGATCGGCCGCTCAGGCGTTGGCGAAACGGCCTTCCAGATAGGCGATGATCTCGCTGGATTCGTACATCCAGCGCACCTGGCCGTTTTCCTCGATGCGCAGGCACGGCACCTTGACCTTGCCGCCGCCTTCCAGCAAAGCCTGGCGGGCCTGCGGATCGTTCATGGCGTCCTTGAGTTGCATCGGCAGGTTCAGCCGGTGCATGGCGCGGCGTGTCTTCACGCAGAACGGACAGGCGCGGAACTGGTAGAGCGACAGGTTCCGCAGCGCCCGCTCGACCTCGGCCTGGGCCTCGGCGCTGCGCTGCAGCTTGCGGGGGCGGCTGACGAAGTCGGCGAGGATAATCGCCTGACCCAGTCCGTTACGTACTGCCTTGAGCAACATGGCGTGTGCCTCGCGGGAAAACCGCCAGTTTACGTGGCGGTTCCGGGCATGGGGAGTCCTTCCGTCTCCTGTGCAGATTTCTTTACGGCTGGGCGTCTCGGGAATCTTTCTGCCGGATGCTTGTTTTTTGGCGAATCGTCCGGATATTCCTTTCGAGGCCAGGGCGACGGTTCCCTTGCCCGCGCTCCTGTGTTAATTAAATCAAACGAAAACGACAATAACCCCACTTCTTCAGAGAGTCTTTATGTCGCTCCGCATCTGTATCCTGGAAACCGATATCCTTCGTCCCGAGCTGATCGAGCGCTACGAAGGCTACGGCCGGATGTTCCAGCAACTGTTCGCCAAGCAACCGATCGCCGCCGAATTCGTCATCTACAACGTGGTGGAGGGGCGCTATCCGGCGGACGACGAGCGCTTCGACGCCTACCTGGTGACCGGCAGCAAGGCCGACTCCTTCGGTCCCGACCCGTGGATCCAGACCCTGAAGACCTTCCTCCTGGACCGCTACGAGCGCGGCGACAAGCTCCTCGGCGTGTGTTTCGGCCACCAGTTGCTGGCCCTGCTGCTCGGTGGCAAGGCCGAGCGCGCCAGCCAGGGCTGGGGCATGGGCATCCACCAGTACCAGTTGAACGAACGGGCCGACTGGATGAGCCCGGCGCTGCCGGACCTGACCCTGTTGATCAGCCACCAGGACCAGGTCACCCGGCTGCCGGAAAACGCGCGGGTGATCGCTTCCAGCGACTTCTGTCCCTATGCCGCCTACGCCATCGGCGACCAGGTGCTGTGCTTCCAGGGGCATCCCGAGTTCGTCCACGACTATTCCCGCGAACTGCTCGAACTGCGCCAGCAGCACCTGGGCGAGGAACTCTATCGCAAGGGGGTCGATAGCCTGGCGAGGGATCACCAGGGCACCGTCGTCGCCGAATGGATGATGCGTTTCGTCGCGCGCCAGCCGACCGGCGCCTGAGCCGGCCCCGCGCCATGCGAGCGCCGCCAGCCTCCCGGGGTTGGCGGCGTTTTCGTTTCAGGCCGGGCAGTCGAGGATGAAGCGCTCCGGGATCCAGCGCTGCGGGCGTGCCGGCGGGGTGCCGCTCTGCAGCTTCAGCGCCAGGTTGGCCGCCAGCGCGCGGACCATCGCCTGGTTGCATTCGATGGTGCGCGCCAGTGCGCCTGCCGAGCCTTGGGCGAGGCCGAGTAGCGAGTAGCCATTGGTCAATATCGCCAGGGCGGCGACGATCCAGAATTTCCGTGTTTGCCTTCTCATGCTGTTTCCCGGGAAAGAAGCCGGCGTTCAACCGGCGCGTCGACTGTTCAACCCCGAGAGCAGGCCTGGCAGGGCCTGGCCGATCTGGTTGGAGAAGGTCGTGGCGGTGTCGTTGTCCGGTGTGGCGTTCCTGGCGCTTTCGGCGCCGGCGACGAGGCTCAGCACGACCAGCATGAGGATGGCGTACAGACCCAGGGTGGCCAGGGCGGTGTTGCGGGCGTAATGGCGTGGGCTGCGACGTTTCATGGCGGCTTCCGTGATCGATACCTCGGATGGGCATAGGATCGCGGAGAAGAATTCGATTGGATAACGAATTGTCGCGCTATTAACTATCGACAGAAATGATGCTTTGGCCGAACGACCGGTACGGGTTGCGGGGCCCGGGTTCGGGCCCGATGGATCAGGACGAAGTCGGCGCGAGCAGGCGATCGACCACCTGCCGGGCTCGCTCGAAGGAGGGGTAGCCGCTGCGCGCGACCGGCAGCTCGGCGTAGGCCTGGCGATAGGTCTCGGCCTTGGGAATATCAGCGCGCGGCAACAGGAAGGGCTCGGCGTAGATCTTGTAGAGCATCGCGTTGGCCAGCGGGTAGCGTCGCTCGGCGGAACGTTCGAGGAGGCGGGTGATGCGCTCGCAATCGCTGGCCTGGCCGTCGCGGCGAGCGATCAGCACGGCCTGGTAGAAGTCCGCCTCGCCGCTGCGGTCGTCGCGCGCCGCGCGCTCCAGCAGGGCCTGGGCCAGCGGCAGGCGATCGCGGTCGTTGGCGACGATGATCAGTTTCGCCTGCAGCATGTCGTTCTCGTACAGCAGTTTTTCCCTGTCGCTGTCCTGGCGGCAGGTGGCGCAGCTTGCCAACAGCGGGATCAGGCAAAGTGCAATCCATTTCGGCATGGCGGTTGTTTCCTTGTCATGGATGAGACGGCACGAGGCTGGAATCCAATGGAGAGGCGAGGCGCCTCCAAGGTTCCCTCGCATGCAGTCTAGTCGGCCCGTAGCGGATGGGACCGGCCGTTCTTGATACGCATCAACTGGCGCCGGCGGGCAAGGCGTACGGTGAAAGATGCAGGGCGGCGCACGAAGCGCCTGTCCCGAAGCCAAGAAGGAAACGCTCATGATTCGTGAAGTTGAAGGTGACATTCTGCTTTCCGGGGCCCAGGTGATCGCCCACGGCATCGCGCCCCAGGACCATTTCGACAGCGGCCTGGCCCTCGCCTTGCGCGAACGCTGGCCGTCGATGGTTCGCGACTACCGGCATGCCGCCCATGCCAGGGCGCCCGAGCCGGGCGGCATCTGGGTCTGGGCCGGGGTCGACGAGCAGGGCAAGACCCAGTGCATCGTCAACCTGATCACCCAGGGCATGCTGCACAGCGGTCGTAGCGCCAAGCCGGGCAAGGCGAGCCTGGAGGATGTCGGCCATGCCCTGCGCGAGCTGGCCCGCTATGTGCGCAGCGAAGGGGTGAGCAGCCTGGCTCTGCCCTGCGTGGCGACGGGAGTGGGCGGGCTGGACTGGTCCGAGGTCAAGCCGCTGGTGGTTCGCCACCTGGGCGACCTGGAGATCCCGGTGATTCTCTACGAGGTCTATCGCAAGGGCGTGGCGGCCGAGGAAAAGCTGGCCTGAACGAAAAGCCCGGCGTGAGCCGGGCTTTTCAGGGTTGCGGGGAAAAGAAAAACGTTCCTGGCAGGCGGCGTTCAACCCTGCGCATCGGTGTCGCTCGCGGTTGGCGCCGTGGCCTGTTGCTGCTGGGCCTGCTCGATGGCGTGCTGGTTCAGTTGGACCATGCGGTTTTCCATCAGGCTGGATTCGTCGGCGAAGCTGGCTTGCACTGCGAGGGTGGTAGCCATGCCGAGGAGAATGGCGGCGAAGACATTGCGTTTCATGATGACCTCCGGTTTTCCTTGGGAATGTCATCAGGATAATTCGTAATAATTTTTTAAAAATAGCAGTTCTGGAGAGTTACCTTTGCGTAATAAGTAATTATTGGGCGCAAAAAAGCCCGGTATCAACCGGGCTTTCGCTGGAGCGGGCCTTAGCCCAGGTGCTTCTTGTCCAGCTCGATCGCCTGGTCGAGGGTTTCCAGCAGTGCCTTGCGCACCTTGAGCTTGGTATTGCGGTGCGCGGTCATGTTGAGTTTCTTCAACTGCTGGGCCGCCGCACGCGCGCTTTCCTGCAACTGGTCGGCGCTGACCAGGGTGTCGAGGAAGCCGGCATCCACCGCAGCGGCCGGACTGAACATCTCGGCATTGATGACCGAGCGGGTGAACGCCGACTTGCGCAGGCGATCGCGGGCCAGTTCGATGCCGACATGGTGCATGGTCATGCCGATGGCGACTTCGTTCAGGCCGATCTGGAACGGCCCGTCGACGCCGATCCGGTAGTCGGCCGAGAGCAGCAGGAAGGCGCCCTTGGCTACCGCGTGCCCGGGGCAGGCGACGATCACCGGGTAGGGATGGGAGAGCAGGCGGCGAGCCAGGGTCGAGCCGGCAGCGACCAGGTTGACGGCATTCTCCGGGCCGGAGGTCATGACCTTCAGGTCGTAGCCACCGGAGAGGATGCCCGGCTGGCCGGTGACGATGACCACGGCCTTGTCCTGCAAGGCCTGGTCGAGAGCCTGGTTGAAGGCGTCGATCACCGCCGGGGAGATGGCGTTCACCTTGCCGTTGTTGAGGGTCAGGGTGGCGATGCCGTCTTCGAACTGGTAGCTGATCAACTCGCTCATGGCAGGATTCCTTTTGGTGGAGTGGCGCAGACCTTACTGATGGCCGCCGTCGGCGTAAAGCGCTTTGGCTGACCCGCGGGTCATGCGCGATTGCGCTTGCGCGGCCTCCCGGCCAGGGCTCCAGCGACGCCTGCGCGTTCCTGCCAGAAGAAACGGTTGAGTCTGACCGGGGAAGACAGCAATATGGGCCCTATCGTTAGTCCGGCCTTGCATGCGGTGCAGGCCAGCCGTTTCGAGGATGTCCGCCAGGCGCGATCCGCCCCCGGGACGAGAACGGACGAAGGTCTCCGGCGGTCCGCTGGAGGCCGGTACGCGGGGGCTTCCTCGCGAGGAACCTATCAATCAGGCGCGGGTCGGGTTACGAACCCGTTGAGGAGATCCAAAGTGAGCGAGTCCCTGTCCATCCATCATGACGTGGGCGGCCATCAATTCGAGACGACGGTGGATGGCCATCGTGCCTATCTGGCCTATATGGACCTGGGCAAGCAGACGCTGGATATCTACCGGACCTTCGTACCGGATTCGCTGCGTGGTCGCGGTATCGCCGCTGCGTTGACCGAGCACGCCCTGCAGTACGCCGACCGCATGGGCTACAGCGTGATCCCGTCCTGCTCCTACGTGGAGCGTTACATCGAGCGTCGCCAGCGTCAGGCCGATCCGGCCGCCTGAGCAGGCGCGCAATGAAAACGCCGGGCATCAGCCCGGCGTTTTCGTTTCCGCCTCGCTCAGCCGCGCTGGCGTTTCGGCAGCACGTCCTTGAGCTTGGCGTGCATGCTGCGGATGCTCTTCTCGGTGGTCGCCCAGTCGATGCAGGCGTCGGTGATGGAGACGCCGTACTGAAGTTGGTCGAGATCCTTCGGAATCGGCTGGCTGCCCCAGCCCAGGTGGCTTTCCACCATCAGGCCGACGATCGAGTTGTTGCCTTCGACGATCTGGTTGCTGACGTTGTCCATCACCAGCGGTTGCAGGGCCGGGTCCTTGTTGGAGTTGGCGTGGCTGCAGTCGACCATGATGTTCAGCGGGATTTTCGCCTTGTTCAGGTCCTGCTCGCAGAGCGCGACGCTGACCGAATCGTAGTTCGGCTTGCCGTTGCCGCCGCGCAACACCACGTGACCGTAGCGGTTGCCCTTGGTGGTCACGATGGATACGCCGCCCTGCTGGTTGATGCCGAGGAAGCGATGCGGGCTGGAGACCGACTGCAGGGCATTGATCGCCACGGTCAGGCTGCCATCGGTGCCGTTCTTGAAGCCGACCGCGGAAGACAGGCCGGAGGCCATCTCGCGGTGGGTCTGCGATTCGGTGGTACGGGCGCCGATCGCCGACCAACTGATCAGGTCCTGCAGGTACTGCGGGGAAATCGGGTCGAGCGCTTCGGTGGCGGTGGGCAAGCCTTTCTCGGCGAGGTCGCGGAGCAGTTGGCGACCGATGTGCAGGCCATCCTGGATCTTGAACGAGTCGTCCAGGTACGGATCGTTGATCAGGCCTTTCCAGCCCACCGTGGTACGCGGCTTCTCGAAGTACACGCGCATCACCAGGAACAGCGTATCTGCCACTTCGGCCGCGAGCGCCTTGAGGCGGTCGGCGTATTCGTGGGCGGCCTTGATGTCGTGGATGGAGCAGGGGCCGATCACCACGAACAGACGGTGGTCCTTGCCATCCAGAATGTCGCGCACCACCTGGCGACCATGGGCCACGGTCTGCAGCGCCTTGTCGGTCAGGGGAATTTCACGCTTGAGCTGCTCCGGCGTGATCAGGGTCTCGTTGGAGGCAACGTTAAGGTCGTCGATCTGTAAATCAGCCATCGTGGTACTCAATCAGGTCACGGGCGCCGGCCGCCGGGAGGCCCCCTGCGAAAGGGCGCAGGCATGAAGTTCGCAAACGGGGAGACGAACCTTAACGTGTCGGGCCGGGCCTAGACAATGGGCGGGACGCGGTTCGCCGGTGTTTTCCCCGCTCTGCGCACGTTTTCTTCGTTGCTCCGGGCCAAGGCTGCCAGCGGAGTTGCAGGCGAGGCCGCCGCGGACGATATTGTGCAGGTGCTGCGGAGGGGCGCGCCTTGCGCGTATCCGCTGGCCGAGGAGGGCGCCAGCGCTATCGCAGGAGCCGAAGCACACGGATGATGGTCGGGCCCCATTTCTTCCTTTCTATCGAGGTCAGCAGCGTGCCGTCCCTGGAACTCACCGATCTGGACGCCGACCGGCAGTTGCTTGCCCTGGAAGGGGTTTCGCTGTTGGTATTCACCAGCGAAGGCTGCGCGTCGTGCCGCTGGGCCCGGCGCCATCTCCCCGCGATGGACCTGCCCATCGAGCGCCTGTGCTGGGTGGACGCCGGCCGCAATGGCGGCCTGGTGGAACGCTACGGCGTCTTTCACCTGCCGGCCCTGTTCATGGTCCGCGACGGCCGCTTCCATGGCGCACTGAACGTTCCGCTGCACCAGGAAGCCTTGCGGGGTGCGGTGCTGGCGGGGTCGACCGCTTTACCTGAGGAGTTGCCCTGATGGATTCAAAGCAGCAACGGATCGGCGTCATCGGTACGGGAGCCATCGGCGGCTTCTATGGATTGATGCTGGCGCATGCCGGTCACGACGTGCATTTTCTCCTGCGCAGCGAGTTCGAGGCGGTCAATCGCGCCGGACTCAGCCTGAATAGTGCGGTGCATGGCTTCCGGCGCCTGGCGCCGGAAGCCATGCAC
>NZ_SCND01000180.1:0-11923 GCF_005503585.1 Pseudomonas sp. 2VD | reverse complement strand
ATCAAGTTTTGTCCGGGCCGTCCGATACATCCTTCGTATTTGGACGCTTTCCCGGAGCCCGCCGTCGTGCAGCCGCGCCTTCTTCTATTGCCTTTCCTGCTCAGCAGCCTGCCGGCACTGGCGGTGACCTTCCAGACGCGGCTGGAGAGCGTCGAGTGGAAGGTCGAAGGCGACCAGTTCGAATGCCGCCTGTCGCAGCCGGTGGCGAATTTCGGGGTCGGCGAGTTCGTCCGGCGTGCCGGCGAGCAGGCGACCTTCCGCCTGAAGCCCGAGGCCCAGTGGCTGGGGCGCGGGTCGGCGACCCTGCTGGCTGCCGCGCCGCCCTGGCGACCGGGACAGGGCGACATCAACCTTGGCCAGGTCAGCATCGGTAGCGGCGAGGTGCCGTTCAACAGCAACCAGCAACAGGCCGGTCGGTTGCTCACCGGCCTGCTCGAGGGGCGCAGCCCGCTGGTCCGCCATCGCACCTGGCAGGGCGATCGCCTGGAGGTGCGCCTGCTGCCGGCGCGCTTCGCCAGCGTCTACAGCCAGTACCAGGCCTGCATCGCCAAGCTGCTGCCGGTGAACTTCGAGCAGGTCAAGCTGGCCCAGGTCGGCTTCCCCGACGGCGGCACGGCGCTGAACGACGTGGCGCGAGCCAAGCTGGACATCATCCTGCAACTGCTCAAGGCCGATCCGAGCATCAACCGGATCGAACTCGACGGGCACTCCGACAACAGCGGCAACCGCCTGACCAACCGCGACCTGTCACGCCGCCGCGCGCTGGCGGTGCAGGAGTACCTGAAGAGCAACGGGGTGCCGGAAAGCCAGATCAACGTGCGCTTCTACGGCGAGCGCTACCCGCTGGTGGCCAACAACAGCGCCGCCAACCGTGCGCGCAACCGCCGGGTCACCGTGCACCTGTCGCGCGAGGCGGTGGTCGAGCCGGCGACGGAAGCGCCGAAGGCCGAGGACAAGCCGGCGCCGCCCGCGGCAGAACCTGCCGCACCGAAGCCTCCGGCCGCCTCGCTTCAGGGAAAACCCACGGTTTGAGTCGCGCAAACGATAGAATCTGTCGCTTTTGCGTCTAAAGCTGTCGCCCCTCTGTAATTTCCCGAATGCCCTGCGTAGAATTGTCGCTTTTCGTGACGACCCCCGTGGAGTGATGGCATGGCGGATGTGAAGAAGGTAGTCCTGGCGTATTCCGGCGGCCTGGATACCTCGGTAATTCTGAAGTGGTTGCAAGATACCTATAACTGCGAAGTGGTGACCTTCACCGCCGACCTCGGCCAGGGCGAGGAAGTCGAACCGGCTCGCGCCAAGGCCCGCGCGATGGGCGTCAAGGAAATCTACATCGACGACCTGCGCGAAGAATTCGTCCGCGACTTCGTCTACCCGATGTTCCGCGCCAACACCGTCTACGAAGGCGAGTACCTGCTGGGCACTTCCATCGCTCGTCCGCTGATCGCCAAGCGCCTGATCGAGATCGCCAACGAGACCGGCGCCGACGCCATCTCCCACGGCGCCACCGGCAAGGGCAACGATCAGGTCCGCTTCGAGCTGGGCGCCTACGCGCTGAAGCCCGGCGTCAAGGTGATCGCGCCCTGGCGCGAGTGGGACCTGCTGTCCCGCGAGAAGCTGATGGACTATGCCGAGAAGCACGGCATCCCGATCGAGCGCCACGGCAAGAAGAAGTCGCCGTACTCGATGGACGCCAACCTCCTGCATATCTCCTACGAAGGCGGCGTGCTGGAAGATACCTGGACCGAGCACGAAGAAGACATGTGGAAGTGGACCGCTTCCCCGGAAAACGCGCCGGACACCCCGACCTACATCGAGCTGACCTACCGCAAGGGCGACATCGTCGCCATCGACGGCAAGGACATGACCCCGGCCGAGGTGCTCACCGAGCTGAACCGCGTCGGCGGGATCAACGGCATCGGCCGCCTCGACATCGTCGAGAACCGCTATGTCGGCATGAAGTCCCGTGGCTGCTACGAGACCCCCGGCGGCACCATCATGCTCAAGGCCCACCGCGCCATCGAGTCGATCACCCTGGACCGCGAAGTGGCCCACCTGAAAGACGAGCTGATGCCCAAGTACGCCAGCCTGATCTACACCGGCTACTGGTGGAGCCCGGAGCGCCTGATGCTGCAGCAGATGATCGACGCCTCGCAGGTCAACGTGAACGGCGTAGTGCGCCTGAAGCTGTACAAGGGCAACGTCGTGGTGGTGGGCCGCAAGTCCGACGACTCGCTGTTCGACGCCAACATCGCGACCTTCGAGGAAGACGGCGGCGCCTACAACCAGGCCGATGCCGCGGGCTTCATCAAGCTCAACGCGCTGCGCATGCGCATCGCCGCGAACAAGGGCCGCACGCTGTCCTGACCGACGCGCGCTGCCTGCGATGGAACGAAGAACCCCGGCCATGAGCCGGGGTTCTTCGTTGCGGATTGCTGAAAGCGATAGCCGGGGCCGTTCAGGAAGACTTCTGGATCAGTTCGATCTTGTAGCCGTCCGGGTCGGTCACGAAGGCGATCACGGTGGTACCGTGCTTCATCGGCCCGGCTTCGCGGGTGACCTGGCCGCCGTTGTTGCGGATGTCGTCGCAGGCCTGGTAGGCGTCGTCGACCTCGATGGCGATATGGCCGTAGCCGGTGCCGATCTCGTAGGCATCCACGCCCCAGTTGTGGGTAAGCTCGATCACGGCGGAATCCGCCTCGTTGCCATAGCCGACGAAGGCGAGGGTGAACTGGCCGTCGGGATAGTCGTTCTTCCTGAGCAGGGTCATGCCTAGCACCCGGGTATAGAAATCGATTGAGCGATCGATGTTTCCGACCCGGATCATGGTATGGAGAATGCGCATTTTCAGTGCCTCGAGCTTCACGGTCAAAGGCGGATTTTACCATGCGGCCGGCAACCGGCTGCGAGATCGGGATCGTCCCCGTCCCGGCGACCGGCCCTTTGCCGGACTTCCCTTCCTACGGGGCGTTTCGCCTCTTCCCTGGGCCGGCCGTCGATAGCCGGTCGGCCTGCCTCCGCCACCCTCCCGGGCTGCCCGCTGCGTCTCCGAGCGTGCCAGGCGTCCCGCCTCCGGTGAGCTGCCGAAAGCTCGCTGCGCCTTCGCCATGAGGACGGAAAAAGGGGGGTTGACCTTACCAAGGTGTCAAGGTCGATAACCGGCCACGGAAGCGGTTTCGTCCAGCCAGGCCATGCAGGCTCAGACCAGGAAGGCATAACAATGAATCTCAGACACTTCATCCGCATCACCGCGACGCTAGGCGTCGCGGCCCTTATCGCTGGCTGCGGGGAATCGGCGCCGCCCGGGGCGGCGAGCGCCCCGCCAAGCGTTCCCGTCGCCGAGGTGGTGGTTCGCCCGGTGACACCCTACGCCGAGTTCACCGGCTCGCTGACCGCTGTCGAGCAGGTAGAACTACGGCCGCGCGTCGCCGGCTACATCCAGGACGTTACGGTGCCGGAAGGCCGCCTGGTAGAGAAGGGCCAGCAACTGTTCCTCATCGACCCGCGCGTGTTCAAGGCGGCGCAGGATGCCGCCAGGGCGCGCCTGCGCGAGGCCGAGGCCGCGGCGTTGCTGGCGCGCACCGAACACGAGCGAGCCGAGCTGCTGTATGCGCGGAAGGTCGTCGCCCGGGAGCGGCTCGACAGCGCCATCGCCTCGCGCAATGCCAGCAAGGCCCAGGTCGATGCGGCCAGGGCCGCCCTCGACGCGGCGCAACTGGATCTCGGCTTCACGCGGGTGACGGCACCGATCGGCGGGCGTGTCGGGCATATCCAGGTCACCGAGGGCAACTACGTCACCAATGGCGTCACCGCGCTGACCAGCATCGTTTCGGTCGATCCGCTGTACGTGTACTTCGATGTCGACGAGCGCACCTACCTGCAGGCCCTGGCGCCGACCCGCGGCAGGGAAGGCGAGCAGGCCCCCAGGGTCAAGGTGGCGTTGCTCACCGACGAGTCCTATGGACGAAGCAGTCGCCTCGATTTCCTCGCCAATGCCGCCGACCGCGGGACCGGCACGGTCCGGGTTCGGGCGGTGGTCGACAACCCGGACGGGCAACTGACGCCGGGGCTGTTCGCCAAGGTCAGGCTGGAGACCGGCAAGCCTCGCGAGCAGGTGCTGGTCGCCGACCATTCCATCGGCACCGACCAGGGCCGGCGCTATGTGCTGGTCGTCGACGAAGGCAACAAGACCCAGTACCGGCCGGTGGAACTCGGGCCGATGGTCGACGGCCTGCGGGTCGTCCGCCAAGGCCTGCAGCCGGGCGAGCGCATCGTCGTCAAGGGCCTGGTGCGGCCGGACATGCAGATCACGCCGCTCCTTGCGGAAATCGATGGCACGCCCGTCGACCTGTCGAAGACCGTGGGGGCCGCACAATGACATTCCCACGCTTCTTCATCGATAGGCCGATCTTCGCCATCGTTCTTTCGGTGCTGATGATGATCGGAGGCATCGTTTCGTTCTTCCAGTTGCCGCTGAGCGAATACCCGGCGGTGACGCCGCCGACCGTGCAGGTGACCACCGCCTATCCCGGCGCCAACCCCGACGTGATCGCGCAGACGGTGGCGACGCCGCTGGAGCAGGCGATCACCGGGGTCGAGGGGATGCTGTACATGTCCTCGCAGTCGGCCACCGACGGGCGAATGATCCTGACCATCACCTTCGACCAGCACATCGATCCCGACATGGCCCAGATCCAGGTGCAGAACCGGGTCTCGCGGGTGCTCTCGCGCCTGCCCGACGAGGTGCAGCGGCAGGGCGTGGTCACCCAGAAGACCTCGCCGGACATCCTCATGGTGGTGCACCTGCTGTCGCCGGAGCAACGCTACGACCCGCTGTACATCTCGAACTACGCCTACCTCCAGGTGCGCGACGAACTGCTGCGCCTGCCGGGGATCAGCGATGTGGTGGTGTGGGGCGCCGGCGAGTACAGCATGCGCCTGTGGCTCGACCCCGACCTGATCGCCGCGCGCGGGCTGACGGCGGGCGAGGTGATCGCCGCGGTACGCGAACAGAACGTCCAGGTGGCGGCCGGCGCCGTCGGCCAGGCGCCGGACTCCACCGCGGCCTTCCAGGTCACGGTGAATACCCTCGGGCGCCTGAGCGACGAAGAGCAGTTCGGCGACATCATCGTCCGCACCGGCGCCGACGGCCAGGTGACGCGCCTGCGCGACGTCGCGCGGATCGAGATGGGCGGCGATGCCTATGCGCTGCGCAGCCTGCTGGACGGCGAGCCGGCGGTGGCCTTGCAGATCATCCAGAGCCCCGGAGCCAACGCGCTGGATACCGCCGAAGCGGTGCGTGCCACCGTGGCGAGGCTCGAAGGCAACTTCCCGGCCGGCCTCAGCGCGCGCATCGCCTACGACCCGACGGTGTTCGTCCGCGCTTCGTTGCAGACCGTGGCCACCACCCTGCTGGAGGCGATCCTGCTGGTCGTGGTGGTGGTGGTGCTGTTCCTGCGTAGCTGGCGTGCTTCGCTGATTCCGCTGATGGCAGTGCCGGTCTCGCTGGTCGGCACCTTCGCCATCATGCATCTGATGGGTTTCTCGCTGAATACCCTGTCGCTGTTCGGCCTGGTGCTGTCGATCGGCATCGTCGTCGATGACGCCATCGTGGTGGTGGAAAACGTCGAGCGCCACATCGAGAACGGCGAGCCGCCGCTCCAGGCCGCGCGGCGTGCGATGGACGAGGTCACCGGACCGATCATGGCGATCACCTCGGTGCTGGCGGCAGTGTTCATCCCCACGGCCTTTCTCAGTGGCCTGCAGGGCGAGTTCTATCGTCAGTTCGCCCTGACCATCGCCATCTCCACCATCCTGTCGGCGCTCAACTCGCTGACCCTCAGCCCGGCCCTGGCGGGCCTGCTGTTGCGTCCGCGGCCGGCCGGAGATGCGGTGGCGGGGCGCTTCCAGCGACTGCTCCAGGTCCTCGGCCGACCGTTGCGAAATGCCCCCGAGGCCTACGGCAACGCGGTGCGCAAGGTGGTGCGGGTGAGCGGCCTGGCCCTGGTGGTGTATGGGGGCCTGCTTGGCCTGACCTGGGTCGGTTTCCAGGCGGTGCCACCGGGCTTCGTGCCGATGCAGGACAAGTACTATCTGGTCGGCATCGCCCAGTTGCCGAACGGAGCGTCGCTGGAGCGTACCGATGCGGTGGTCAGGCAGATGTCCCGGATCGGCCTCGACGAGCCGGGGGTGGAGAGCGTCGTGGCCTTCCCGGGCCTGTCGGTGAACGGCTTCGTCAACGTGCCGAACGCCGCGGTCATGTTCTTCATGCTCGACCCGTTCGAATCGCGCACCTCCGCCGATCTCGGCGCGCTGGCCATCGCCGGGCGCCTGCAAGCCAGGTTCGCCAGCATTCCCGACGGCTTCCTCGGGGTCTTCCCACCGCCGCCGGTACCGGGGCTGGGAACCATCGGCGGCTTCAAGATGCAGGTCGAGGATCGCGGTGGCGCCGGGCTGGAAGCCCTGGCCAGGCAGACCCAGGTGCTGATGATGAAGGCCACTGAGTCCGGCCAGCTCGGGGGCTTGATGACCAGCTTCGATATCAATGCCCCGCAGCTCGAGGTGGTGGTCGACCGCACCAAGGTGAAGAGCCAGGGCGTTCGCCTGGCCGATGTGTTCGAGGCATTGCAGGTCTACCTCGGCTCGCTGTACATCAACGACTTCAACCGCTTCGGGCGCACCTACAAGGTCACTGCCCAGGCCGATGCGCCGCACCGCATGCAGGCCGAAGCCATCGGGCGCCTGCAGGTACGCAATGCCGCCGGGGCGATGTTGCCGCTGTCCTCGTTCGTCACCGTGACGCCCAGCTCCGGTCCCGACCGGGTGATCCACTACAACGGCTATCCGTCGGCCGATATCAGCGGCGGCGCGCTTCCCGGCGTCAGTTCGGGACAGGCGGTGGCGTTGATGGAGCGCCTGGCCGGCGAAGTGCTGCCCGAGGGCATGACCTTCGAATGGACCGACCTGACCTACCAGCAGAAGCTGGCCGGTAACAGCGCGCTGTTCATCTTCCCGCTGTGCGTGCTGCTGGCCTACCTGATCCTCGCCGCGCAGTACAACAGCTGGCTGTTGCCGCTGGCGGTCCTGCTGATCGTGCCGATGTGCCTGCTCAGCGCGATCGCCGGGGTGTGGCTGGTGGGCGGCGACAACAACGTGTTCGTTCAGATCGGGCTGGTGGTGCTGGTCGGCCTGGCGGCGAAGAACGCGATCCTGATCGTCGAGTTCGCCCGCACGCTGGAGGCCGAGGGCGCCCGTGCGCTGGAGGCGGTGGTCGAGGCTTGCCGCCTGCGCCTGCGGCCGATCCTGATGACCTCGCTGGCGTTCATCGCCGGCGTGGTGCCGTTGGTCATGGCCAGCGGCGCCGGAGCGGAAATGCGCCAGGCCATGGGCGTCGCGGTATTCGCCGGGATGCTCGGGGTGACGCTGTTCGGCCTGTTCCTCACGCCAGTGTTCTACGTACTGGTACGGGCACTGGCGGCGCGCCTGGAGCGACGCGCCGGCGGCAGCCTGGCGCATCTGGAGGGAGGCCGTCCATGAAGCCATACCTGCGGTCTTCGTTGAGCGCGCTGATCCTGCTGGGCGGCTGTGCCGCGGTGGGGCCCGACTATGCGCCGCCGAGCGCGTCCGCACCGGCCAGCTTCGGCGCGATGCCGGCGGGTATCGATGGCAGTGGCGTGGAGATCGAGTGGTGGCGCGGGTTCGACGAGCCAGCCCTGGAGTCTCTGATCCAGCGGGCGCTCGCGGCGAACCTCGACATCGCCCTTGCCAACGCGCGCCTGGACGAAGCGAAGGCGCTGCTGCGCGAGAACCGCGAGGAGTTCCTGCCGCGCGGCGGGCCGGCGTTCGATTACCAGGCCCGGCGGCGCGGCGAGGTGGAAACACCGGCCGGCCAGCAGCGCGACATCGAGACCTATCGCGGCGCGCTGGATGCTTCCTGGGAAATCGACCTGTTCGGCCGGGTGCGGCGCTCGGTGGAGGCCGCCGAGGCGCAGGCGGGTTCGCGCGAGGCCCTGCTGCGCAACGTGCAGGCGAGCGTCGCGG
This sequence comes from Pseudomonas sp. 2VD, assembly GCF_005503585.1. Classification (NCBI taxonomy): domain Bacteria; kingdom Pseudomonadati; phylum Pseudomonadota; class Gammaproteobacteria; order Pseudomonadales; family Pseudomonadaceae; genus Pseudomonas; species Pseudomonas sp. 2VD. Next base: position 3,883 of record NZ_SCND01000180.1, on the reverse strand, counting down.
CTACGGTTGCCATGACCTGGTTCCAGCTACAGGGCATCGAGGCCGAACTTGCGGTGGTCCATGACATCGCCGGCAACCAGCGCGACAGCCTGGAGATGGTCGAGCGCCTGGTCAGCGCCGGCTCCGCCCACGAGTTCGACCGGTTGCGCGCCGAAGCGTTATTGCACAACGTCGAGGCGGCCGTGCCCGACCTCGAACGGCGCCGCGCCGCCACCCGCAATGCGCTGGCCGTTCTCCTCGCGGAAGCCCCGCAGGCCTTCAGCCCGCCGGTCGCCCGCGCCTCCGGGGAAAGGCTGACGCTCCGCACCCTCGGGGTCGGCGACCCGGCGGGTCTGCTGGCGCGTCGCGCCGACATCGCCGCGGCCGAACGCAACCTGGCGGCCGCGACCGCACGTATCGGCGTCGAGACCGCGGGGCTGTATCCGCAGGTCGAGGTACGCGGCTCGATCGGCCTGGTCGCCGGCAATCTCGATGCTTTGGACGAGAGTGGTACGTCCTTCAACGTCCTGAACCCGGTGATTCGCTGGGCGTTACTCGACCGCGGTCGCGTGCGGGCGCGGATCGCCGCCAGCGAAGCCCGTGCGCAGGAGGCATTGATCCTCTACGACCGGACGGTACTGCGCGCCCTGCAGGAGACCGATGATGCCTTCAACGGCTATGGCGCTGCCGCTGACAGGCTCCGCCTGCGCCTGCTCGAGGCGACGGCCAATCGCGAGGCGGCGCGCCTGGCCCGGGAACGCTTCGTCCAGGGGGACGGCGAGTACCTGGACGTGCTCGAGGCGGAACGCTCGGACTACCTCAGCCGGCGCGCATTGAGCATCGCGCGCACCGAGCAGCGCCTTGCCGTCGTGGGTATCTACAAGGCGCTGGGGGGTGGCTGGGAGGCCTGCGCGGGGGCGCGGCGCTGTGGCGTGGCTACCGACGATACCTCTCCAGGCGTGGCACGGCAGCGCGACAGTCGCTCCTGATCAGCCGCCGGCCTTCGCTCGACTGCCTGGGTCGAGGGCCGTGCGGCGCGTCCTCCGGTTATTTGGCGAACCCCGGGAGTACGGATTGCCTGGCGCGGATCACTCGTCCCTGTCCGCCTTATCGATAAGTCGGTTCCGAACTCTTTTTCGGTAGTTCATTCAGATGGATGAGTGAAGAGGGCAGATGGAAAGTATCTGCTCGGGAATTCAATGTTCAGAAGAGTGGGGAAGTATTACTTTCTCACTGTTCTTCAGGTACGTTCCGGCTGCCCGCCGTTTCTTATTGGATGAAGTCACTCCTGTGCCTCTGCGCTCGCGCCGCACGGAGAATATCGTCGAGAGGTTCTTCAATGGTGAGTGGAGCTGGCTGACGCGGTATCTCGGTTGTCGGGCGGAGTTGTTCTATATGTTCGAACTTGGCTTTGCTCGTTGTTTTAATTTTGCGGAATAACCTCTGGAACTATTCATATGAATTTTTGAAAGTTTGGTTTACCTGAGAGATTTATGAGTTGACCTTGTCACGATGGCAGGACTCATGGTTCGCAGGAGTCAACAAACCAGGAGGTTGCGATGTTTTCTTTCCATATTCCGAACATGACCTGCGGCGGTTGTGCCAAGACTGTCACCCGTATCCTCCACGGCGTCGATCCCCAGGCGCGCGTAGAGACCGATCCTCCTCGGGGCGAGGCCAGGGTCGAGAGCACTCTGGACAAGCACGCATTCCTCGAGGCGTTGAGCGAGGCCGGTTATCCGGAGGGCCGTTGAGTGCATGGGCATGACGCAGGCGTAGGGTCGGATAGTAGCGTTTCGCCCAGTGCCGGCAATAGGAAAATGATTTTCATTGAAGTCCGCGTTCCATATGCCATCAATGGCGCTTGGCTATTGTGGAAAGAACTCTTTGGAATTTGTAAATCAATATTTCAGTCGGCCGCGAGGTGACAGTTATGTGAACGGCAAGAGGCGCTGACAGGAAACCCTAAAAGTTATTCTCCGATGGATTCGCAGGCCTTTAGCTCGGGGTTTTTCGCAGCGCATCCAGTGTTATCGAAGAGCACCTTTCGGCGAACTCCGTTGTCCGCCGACAAGGCCGCTGCATTGCTTGACCTTGCCACCGTGGCAAGCTTTACGGTCGCCCCGCACAACAACAAAAACAAGGGTGATCCAAATGACTTCAAATCCGTTACAGCAATGCTGCAATTCTTCCTCCGATATGAATATCCGCCCCCAGCGGACAATGTCGGAACCTGCCCGAAATGCATCGGTTCTCCTGGCTGAAGCCTTGAAACCGGGTGCCTCCCTGGACCAGATCACGCTCGCGCTCGAGGCGATTCTCGCGGTCACGGCCAAAGGCCTGGGCGGTGATGCTTCGGCTTACGCGCAGTACCAGGCGTTGCTCCTGGAACTGCACGTAGGCAGCGATCCGCATACGGAGCCGACCCGCCGCTGGATGGCGAGCCAGGTCTACCTGGTCGAGGATCGTTTCGCTCCCGAGCCGGCCGGTTTCAGCGCCGTCCCGGTGGAGGAGTTCCGCAAGAAGGTCGACGCCGAGATCGAGGCGCGCAGCCGGGTGCGCCATCCCATGTCGGTCCACCTGTTCCAGGGCACGCCGCCGGTCGAGGACGTGCGCTTCTTCCTGGAACACCATTGGGTCCGTTCCTACAACTTCTACAGCCTCCTGGCGGAGCTGGCCTTCCGCTTCGAAAACATCGAGGACGCCTCGGTGTTCTACCGCAACCTCTACGGCGAGGCCGGGGCGGAGACGCCGGAGCGCTCGCACCCCGCGTTGCTGTCCCACCTGATGACCTACTTCGACATTCCGCTGCGCATCGATTTCCCGGCGCTGCATCCGCTGGAGAAGGCCTACCTCAACAACCGTATCCGTTGCGTGCGGCACACCGATGTCGCCTGGGGCCTTGCGCTCCTGTACGCGGTCGAGTCGGTGAGCTGCGTCAACCACCGGCGCATCTACGAACTCCTGCAGCGCCTGGGCGTGCCCGAGCAACCCAGCGAGTTCCATCGCCTGCACGGCACCCAGGACGAGATCGATACCGAGGAGATGTGGGCGCTGATCGCCAAGTTCGCGCCGAGCGAAGACTTCCAGCGCAAGTTCATGCAGTCGCTGGCGTGCCACTTCGAAATCAACCGGGCCTACTTCGACCTGCTCTGGGAGCAGATGCAGGCGAATTCCCTGGCCATGGCCTGATGCCTATCCAGAACAAGAACAAGGAGTACAGGATGAATACCCGCAATTTTTCCCTGCCGCAGTTGCAGAACCTGCCCATCGATGAAGCACGCATCGTTGCCGATGCGCTGGCCGTCCACGCTACTTCCCGCCAGATCGATAGCGCCGCGAGCAAGCTGGCCGCGCTGGCCGAGGCAGGGCTCAAGGGCGACCGCCAGGCCTATGCCGCGTACCAGCAGTTGCTCTACGTCCTTTCGTTGAGCGACGACGTGGCGACCGCCCAGACCCGGCGTTGGCTGGCCCGGGCGATCTATCGCGTCGAAGAGCGTTTCATGCCCGCCGCCGATCTTTCCAGGGCGCTGTCCGAGGAGGATTTCCAGAAGCGTCTCGAACAGGAAATCGCCGCGCAGTCCCGCGAGCGGCACCCGATGTCGCAGTACGTGTTCTCCGGCTCGGCCTCCCGCGCGCAGCTCCAGGTGTTCCTCCGTCACCAGTGGTTCCGCACCTTCCGCCTGTACCGCGATGCGGCCGACCTGTTGGTCAACCTGACCGATGTGGACGAGGCCGCGGCGCTTGCGCGCTACCTCTATGGCGAGTTGGGCGAGGAAGACGAAAAGGGTTCGCATCCGCGCCTGCTGGCCAAGCTGCTCGAGGCCATCGGCCTGGAGGCTGACTTCCAGGCCGTCTCGACGATGCCCGAGGAAATCGCCTACCTGAACAATCGCGCCCGTGC
>NZ_SCND01000017.1:0-36274 GCF_005503585.1 Pseudomonas sp. 2VD | reverse complement strand
GCGCTGCTCCCGCGCCAGGCCGCGCACGCCGATGGCTACCCGCGCAGGATCTGCCGGCGCACGGCGCACCACCACCGGCCAGCCGGCCTTCAGTGCCGCGCAGACCCAGGCCGGAGCATTCTCCGGCAAATGCGCCGGCGCCATGCCCAGGAGCAGGTCATGGGGTTCCGGCCCTGCCCTGCGGCGCATCGGATCAGGAGCGAGCCGTCGCCGGCTGGAGCCCCGCTGTGAGCTGTTCGCGATGACCACGGCTCGCTCCTGAATTCACCACTGCTCGCGCAGCAGCCGGCGCACCCGCGCCGACGCCTCGCGGTTGGCCGCGCCGAGGCGGCCGCCGAGGTCGCGCGGGCCGCCGAGGATATCGGCCAGGGCCTCGCCCAGGCAGGTGCGGACCCGCACCAGGTCCGCCGTCGACGGCACCTCGACGGTCTCCACCGGAAGGGTCCTCCAGAGCAGGCCGAGCGACGCGTAGCTGTCGATGTCGTAGGCCATCGGCGGCACCTTCGCCGCCAACGCCTCCAGTTCCTCGACGCTGCGCAGGGTGATCCGCGCGGCGGCGGCCTTGCCCATGGCGTGGACCATCACCCCCGGATCGTGCAAGGCGATCAGGCGGTTGGCCTGGTAGCCGTGGGCGAGGAACGCACCGGACATCGCCTTGCCCACCAGAAGGCCGATCAGCGGATGCCCGGCGAGTCGGGCGCGGGCGTAGGCATCCACCGCCCCGGCCAGCGCCTGGTGGATACCCAGGGCCTCCTCGCGGCGGCCGTAGGCCTGGCTCGGCACGTCGACGATGGCCAGCAGCGCGCGCTTGCGCGGCGCCTCGCGGTCGGCCTCCAGCGCCTCGTCGACGGCGGCGGCCAGGCCCCAGCCCTCGAGCAGCCCGACCTCGCCCTGGCGAGCGCGCGGGAACGGATTGTCGGGATCGGGCACGACGGCCAGGAAACGCACCGGGTAGCCGTCCAGCTCGGCATCGGCGACGCGCAACGAAGCAGGATCGCCGGGACGCGGCGCGAGGCTACCGGCCAGCGCCTGGAACCAGGCCAGGCCACGGGAAGTGAACGGTTGGCTCATGTTGCATCTCCTTGGCCCAGCCCCTGGTACAGCCGGCGCACGCCGGCGGCATCCGGTTGCTCGGCGGTATCGAGGTCGCCCAGCCGCCGCAGGTAATCCTCGGCGCGGCGGCAGCGCGGCCGTGCCGGCAGGCCCTTGGCGAAATACGCGAGTACCGAGGTGCGTACCTCATCGAGGTCGTCGGCCAGGTAGGCGTCGGCGAGACCGCTGGCGAAGCGCTGCTCGCCGCCGGTGAGGCTCCAGATGAACGGCCGGTCGCGCGAGTCGTATTCAGCGATGCCGGCCTCCTGTTCGATCACCTGCGGACCGTTCAATCCGAGGCGCGCCTCGCGGGTCACCAGCACGTAGCTGCACAGCCCGGCGGCGATGGACATGCCGCCGAAGCAGCCGACCGGCCCGGCGATCACCGCCACCACCGGCTGGTAGCGCTGCAGATCGACGATGGCCGCCTGGATCTCGGCGATCGCCGCCAGTCCGAGGTTGGCTTCCTGCAGGCGCACGCCACCGGTTTCCAGCAACAGCAGGGCCCGGGTCGGAACGCCGTTGCGGTTGTCCTCGGCGGCCAGCTCCAGCGCGCCGGCGATCTTCGCTCCGCTGACTTCGCCAAGGCTGCCGCCCTGGAAGGCCCCTTCGATGGCGGCGAGCACCGCCGGCTGGCCGTCGAGCAGGCCACGGGCGACCACTACCCCATCGTCGGCCTGAGGCACGATGCCCTGTCGTTCCAGCCAGGGCGACTGCACGCCGGCGAAGGGGTCGAGCAATTCGCGGAAGCTGCCCGCGTCGAGCAGGGCGCGGGCGCGCTGGCGCGCTCCCAGTTCGGTGAAGCTGCGCAGCGCCAGCAGGCGGGCGACGTCAGTCATGGCCAGCCTCCTCCAGTGCCTGCTCCAGGCGCAGGCGGACCACCCCGGGAGTGGCGCCGAAATCGTGGATGCGGATCGACGCGGCCGGCGCCGTGGACGCCGCGAAGACCCGCGCGAAGAGTTGTTGCCAGCGCGGGCCGCTGCCGTTCACCGAGGTCACCACCTGGATGCTCAGCGCGCCTCCGGCGGCCGGCTCGAGCAGCACCTCCAGGTCGCCGGAGCCGACGCAGCCGGCCAGGGCGCGACCGCGCGCCGGAGCGCCGGCGGGAAATTCGAAGGTCAGGGTTTCCATCTCAGAGACTCCCAGCCCACCCACCGGACACGGCGGGCAGGCGATCGAGGAAAAGACAGGCGGCCAGCAGGTCGGCGGCGCCGCCGGGCGAAGCGTTCAGCGCCAGCAGGCGGCGGTCCAGCTCGCACAGGCGGCGACGCCCGGCGAGACTGGCGCTGCCGCCGGCGGCGAGCACCGCGCGTGCGCCATCCTGCATCGCGGCGAGGCCGACGCGGCCGGCGCGGTGCAGCACGCAGGTATCGTCGAGGACGCTCATGATCGCCAGCAGCGCATCGAGCCTGGCGTTCTGCTCGCCAGCGCCGCCTTCGCGGCTGCGCCATAGCTGCGGCAGGCCGTGGCGCACTGCGCGGGGGAAGCCGAGACGCGCCTCCTCGCGGGCGCCGCCGACGCCGTAGCGCCGACGGACGCGCTCGCCGTGGCTGTCGCCGATGGCGGCCGCCGGATCGTCGAGCAGGGCGATGCGTCCTGCGCGCGCGGCCACTTCGCCGGCCTGCGTGCGGCGCGGTTCGAGAGCGGCGGCCGCGACCAGCAGGCCGAGCGCCCAGATCGCTCCGCGATGGGTGTTCACGCCTTCGGTGGTACGCAGCATCGCCGCCTCGCCGTCGCGCCCCAGTTGGCCAAGGACGCCGCGCAGGCGCGCATCGATGCGCCCATGCCGCTGGGCGGCGTCGGCCATTTCCTTGAAACACGGCCACAGGCTCAGCGCCGAGGCCTGCATCAGGCCCAGGTGCAGGTCGGCATGCGCGCCATTGCCGCGACGGTCCACCAGGGCCGGTTTGGGCGACAGTTCAGCTTCGTCGATGAGGGCGTCCACCGCCAGGTCGGCCAGGCATTCGCCGAGGTCGGCGCGCAGCGTCGCCGCGAGGTTCGCGATGGCGTTCATCACCAGCTCCTGAAACGCGCCGGCGGCTGGTACAAGCCGCCGGACCACTCGACCAGCTCGGCGATGCTCTTCGCCGCCAGCAGCTCGCGCGAGGCGTCGGTGCGGCGGATGCCGAGGTCCTCGGGCAGCGCGATCAGCCCTTCGCGGCGCATCCGCAGGGTCTCGCGCGGATCGTGGCGCAGGCCGATCGGACTGATCCCCGCCACCGCGGCGATCATCGCCTGGCGTTCCTCCAGCGAGCGCGCCTTGTACAGGTAGGCGATGCCTTCCTCGGTGAGCACATGGGTGACGTCGTCGCCATAGATCATCACCGGCGCCAGCGGCATGCCGGTCTGGCGCGCCACCTCCAGCGCGTCGAGACGCTCGACGAAGGTCGGTTTGCCGCCGTCCTGGAAGGTCTCGACCATCTGCACCACCAGCTTCCTGCCGCGCTCCAGCAAGGCCTCGGGTTCGCCCCGCATGTCCAGCCAGGCCGGCGTCGAGTGGCGCCGGCCACGCGGGTCGTGGCCCATGTTCGGGGCGCCGCCGAAGCCGGCCAGGCGTCCGCGGGTGACGGTGGAGGAATGGCCGTCGCCGTCGACCTGGAGGGTAGCGCCGATGAACAGGTCGACGGCGTATTGTCCTGCCAGTTGGCAGAACATCCGATTGGAACGCAGCGAGCCGTCGCGACCGGTGAAGAACACGTCGGGACGCTGGGCGATGTAGCCCTCCATGCCCAGCTCGGTGCCGAAGCAGTGCACGCTCTCGACCCAGCCGCTCTCGATGGCGGGGATAAGGGTCGGGTGCGGGTTGAGGGTCCAGTGCCGGCAGATCTTGCCCTTCAGGCCGAGGGACTCGCCGTAGGTCGGCAGGATCAGCTCGATGGCCGCGGTGTTGAAGCCGATGCCGTGGTTCAGCGACTGCACGTTGTGCCGCTGGTAGATGCCGCGGATCGCCATCATCGCCATCAGCACGTGGACCGGCTTGATGTGGCGCGGGTCGCGGGTGAACAGCGGCTCGATGTAGAACGGCTGGTCGGCCTCGACCACGAAGTCCACCCAGGACGCCGGGATGTCCACTCGCGGCAGGTCGCGCGGGTCGTCGACGATACGGTTGACCTGGACGATGACGATGCCGTCGCTGAACGCGGTGGGCTCCACCAGCGCCGGGGTGTCTTCGGTGCTCGGCCCGGTGTACACGTTGCCTTCGCGGTCGGCGACGAAACCGGCGACCAGTGCGACGTTGGGGATCAGGTCGACCACCAGCCGCGCGTACAGCTCGATGTAGGTGTGGATCGCGCCGATCTCCAGCAGGCCGTCTTCGAGCAACTGGCCGATGCGCAGGCTCTGCGGGCCGGAGAAGGAGAAGTCGAGCTTGCGCGCGATGCCCAGTTCGAACAGGTCGAGATGCTCCGGACGACCGACGCTGGGCATGATCATGTGCAGGTCGTGCAGCTTGCCGGGATCGACCCGCGCCAGCGAACGGGAGAGGAAGTCCGCCTGCTTCTGGTTGTTGCCTTCCAGCACCACCCGATCGCCCGGCGCGATCAGCGCCTCCAGCGCGGCGACCAGGCGTTCGCGCGGCAGCACCGCGCCGTCGGCCAGGCCGCGCACGCGCTCGAGGCGCCGCTGCTTTTCCTGGCGGCGCCGCGACCACTGCGGCGGGGGAGAGATCGGTGTCGTCATGTCGGCTCCAGGTTTCACGCTGTCGTGAGGAGCCACGTTAGGCAGGCCGCCAGGCCTGTTCAATCAAGCCGGGCGACGAACCGTTACGCCAAGGTTAACGATCTGAAGGATCAGGCGCGGCGACGAGCCTGGCTGTCGATCAGGTACTGCAAGCGGAACAGGTGACGGTAGCCGGCCTCCCAGGCGCCGTGGCCGGACTTCACGTTGATGTGCCCGGCCTCGGGCAGGATCACCGTCTCCGCGCCCCAGGCGCGGGCCAGGTGCATGGCGCGCTGCGGGCTGCAGGCCTGGTCGTTGTCGGAACCCACCAGCACGCTGGGGAACGGCAACGGCTCGCGGCTGATCGGCGCGAAGTTGCGCAGCGCCTCGGCGCAGCTCTCGCGCTCGACGTCGGCCGGCGCCACCAGCAGGGCGCCGCGTACCTGGTCGCGCACCCGGCGCTCGGCCTGGGCCGCCCACAGCGCCACTGTCACACAACCCAGGCTGTGCGCGATCAGCACCACCGGCCCGGGCTGGCGGCGGATCTCGGCGTCCAGCTCGGCGATCCAGTCGGCGCGCAGCGGGGTGATCCAGTCCTGTTGCTCGACCCGTGAGGCATTGGGCAGCGCGCGCTGCCAGTGACTTTGCCAATGGGCGTCTTCCGAGCCGTACCAACCGGGCACCAACACATAACGGACGCGTTCGCTGTGCATGGAGATCCCTCCAGAAAAATTCATCACCAGGGAAGTGTAAGGGCGCAGTCTTTTTTCTCTAAGGAATAAAAAGCAATTTTAATATTCTATGAATTCATATGAGCCAATCGAGTTGATCCAGCGCAAGCCGAAGCCACTTTTCCGCGGCAACGCCTGGGCGACGCATGCCATCGGCGGTATACCTGAGCGCAGGCATCAGGTATCGGGACAGGATCATGGCCAAGAAATTTCCCCTCCATCCCAGCCACCCGGAGCGCATCTGCTGGGGTTGCGACCGCTATTGCTCGGCGGAATCTATGGGCTGCGGCAACGGCGCCAGCCGCACCCAGCATCCCAGCGAACTGTTCGGCGAGGACTGGGCCGGTGAATGGGAAGTCGAAGGAACGGAGGACGCCAAGGAGCAGGAGGCGCCGGCACGCCAGGCCTGAGCGCCCAGGCGTGGGGCGTGCAAGCGACGGGCACGATGCGCGACGCATTCGCGAGCCCGGCCTCGGCGGACACACCCGAGGAGCGTCCATCCGGAATAAAAAAGACCGCTCTCCCCTGCCCGGATCGGAGCGGTCGAAACCGTTGCCCGCCCGGCCTGCGCCGGACGGCGTGGATTCGCTTCAGCGTGCGGTGATCACCGCCAGCCTGGTGATCCCGGCGCGCTCGATGGAAGCCATGGCCTTCGCCACCTGGCCGTAGTTCACCCCTTCGTCGGCCTGCAACTGCACGCGGACCTCGGCGTCCTTCGCCTTGGCCGCGGCCAGGTTGCTCTCCAGCAGCTCCGGCTGGATCTCGTCCTTGTTGACGAACAGCTTGCCGGCGCCATCGATGCTCACCACCAGGGGATCCTTCTGCTCCGGCGGGGCCACCGATTCGGTCTTCGGCAGGTTGATCGGGATCGAGTTGGTCAGCAGCGGCGCGGTGACGATGAACACCACCAGCAGCACCAGCATCACGTCGACCAGCGGGGTGACGTTGATTTCGGAAAGGACTTCGTCGCTGTCCTGGGTCGAGAAGGCCATGTCAGGACGCCTCCTTCACGTTGCGCGAGGGGTTGCCGGCCTGGCGCGCGGCGGAGGGATGGACGATGACGCGGAACGCGCTCTTCTGCGCCAGGCTGTAGAAGTCGTGGGCGAAGTCGTCGAGGTCGGCGGCGGTCAGCTTCAGGCGCCGCAGGAAGTAGTTGTAGACCAGCACCGCCGGCACCGCGACGGCGATTCCCACGCCGGTGGCGATCAGCGCGCTGCCGATCGGCCCGGCCACGGTCTCCAGGCTCGCCGAGCCGGCCGCGCTGATCCCCTTGAGCGCCTCCATGATGCCCCAGACGGTGCCGAACAGACCGATGAAGGGCGAGGTCGAGCCGATCGAGGCGAGCACCGCCAGGCCCGACTCCAGGGAACGCCGCTCGCGCTGGATCTGCTGGCGCAGGGCGCGTTCGAGACGGTCCTGGTGGTTGATCGACTGGGCCAGGTCGGGCTGGCCGTTGTCCTGCACCTGGATCGCGGCGAAGCCGGCCTGGGCCACGCGGGCGCCGGCGCCCTGCTTGTCCTGCGCCTGCTCGCCGGCGGAGTCGAGGCTGGTGGCGCTCCAGAACTGCTTCTGGAACTGGCGGTCCTGGCGCTTCTGCCGGGCGAACTGCACGCCCTTGACCAGGGCCAGGCCCCAGGTGACCACGGAAAAGCCGACCAGCAGCCAGATGACGGCGCCTTCGACGGATTCGAGCGGGGTGGTTAACAGACTCATGACGGATGCTCCTCGTGACGCTGCAGATTCAGTTCAACTTGAAATCGATCGGTACGCTGACCCAGCCGTCCTCGGCCTTGTCGCCGCGCTTGGCGGGAACGAAGGACCAGCGCTTGACCGCTTTCACCGCGGCCTGGTCGAGGGCTTCGCGTCCGCTCGACTTCTGCACCTGGATCTCGCTCGGACTGCCGCTGGCGAGGACATGCACCCGCAACAGCACGGTGCCCTCCCAGCCGCGGCGCATGGCCAGGGCGGGGTATTCCGGCGCCGGGTTGTGCAGGTAGCCGGCGTTCGCCGACGGCGGCGTCAACGGCGCCGGAGCAGCGACCGGCGCCGGCGGGGCGGGTGGCGCGGCGGGTTGCGGCGGCGCGGGCGGAGCCGGCTCGACGGCCTTCGGCGCCGGCTTCGGCCGGGGTTGCGGCTTGGGCTTGGGTTTCGGCTTGGGCACCGGCTTCGGCGGCGGCGGCTTCACCGCGTTCTCGTCGACCACCGGCGGTGGCGGTTCCTCGACCACTGGCGGCAACGGCTCGGGCGGCGGCGGTTCCACCACCGGCGGCGCCGGGGCGGTGAACTCGATGGTCATCGGCGGCACCTGTGGCGGCACCTCGGGCAGCGCCGGGGTTCTCTGCTGGCTCAGCCAATGGATCACCGCTCCGTGCAGGGTCAGGGCGAACAGGACCAGCAGGATCGTCTCGCGCCGGCTGAGCACCCGACCCTGTGTCGGGTTGTGGCGAACCAGGTGCAACGCCTGGCGAACCGGCCGACCGAGCGCCACCAGGTCGCCGCCGGGCGTCTCGCGCCAGGGCTGCGTGCGGGCATCGACGGGCTGGGGGGTTGCCATGGAAAAGCTCCTTGCACTGACGAACTCGATGGCCGCTCAGGTCCGTGCTGGAGTCCTAGCGGCGCAGGGAGTTGCATGATTGGCAAGGAGGCTTAGCGCCTGAAGTAATTATTTTTGTTATGGAAATAACTTCTGGAGCTATGGGTTTCGCCCATGTCGCCACAGGCCGCGTGGTTGGCGGGCTACAGCGATCCGACGAAAAATCCATGCCTTGCGGGCATGAAAAATATTCCTGAAAGGCTGGTGTTTTCGCCGTTGGAAGCGGCGGAGAACGCTGCGCGGGCAACCCGCGAAAACGAAAAACCCCGGCCTGGGCCGGGGTTCTGGTGGATTCAGCGGGGAATCACTCCACCGCCTTGACCATGTCTTCGATGACCTTCTTGGCGTCGCCGAACACCATCATGGTCTTGTCCAGGTAGAACAGCTCGTTGTCCAGGCCGGCGTAGCCGCTGGCCATGGAGCGCTTGTTGACGATCACGGTCTTGGCCTTGTAGGCCTCGAGGATCGGCATGCCGGCGATGGGCGACTTCGGATCGTTCTTCGCCGCCGGGTTGACCACGTCGTTGGCGCCGAGCACCAGGACCACGTCGGTCTGGCCGAACTCGGAGTTGATGTCCTCCATCTCGAACACCTGCTCGTAGGGCACCTCGGCCTCGGCCAGCAGCACGTTCATGTGCCCCGGCATGCGCCCGGCGACCGGGTGGATGGCGAACTTCACGGTGACCCCGCGATGGGTCAGCTTCTCCGCCAGTTCCATCAGCGCGTGCTGGGCGCGGGCCACCGCCAGGCCGTAGCCGGGGACGATGATCACGCTGTCGGCGTTGGTCAGCAGGAACGAGGCATCGTCGGCCGAACCGGACTTCACCGGACGCTGCTCCTTGGAGCCCGCCGGGCCGCCGGCGTCGGCTTCGGCGCCGAAGCCGCCGAGGATGACGTTGAAGAACGAGCGGTTCATCGCCTTGCACATGATGTAGGAGAGGATCGCGCCCGAGGAGCCGACCAGCGAGCCGGCGATGATCAGCATCGAGTTGTTCAGCGAGAAGCCGATCCCCGCCGCGGCCCAGCCGGAATAGGAGTTGAGCATCGACACCACCACCGGCATGTCGGCGCCGCCGATGGGGATGATGATCAGCACGCCGAGGACGAAGGCCAGCGCCAGCATCACGGCGAAGGCGGTGAGGTTGCCGGTGAACATGAACACCAGGCCCAGGCCGAGGGTCGCCAGGCCGAGCACCAGGTTCAGCAGGTGCTGCCCGGAGAACTGTACCGGGGTGCCCTGGAACAGGCGGAACTTGTACTTGCCGGAAAGCTTGCCGAAGGCGATCACCGAACCGGAGAAGGTGATGGCGCCGATGGCCGCGCCGAGGAACAGCTCCAGGCGGTTGCCGGTGGGAATGGTGTCGCCCAGGTGCGCGACGATCCCCAGCGACTGCGGCTCGACCACCGCGGCGATGGCGATGAACACCGCGGCCAGGCCGATCATGCTGTGCATGAAGGCGACCAGCTCGGGCATCTTGGTCATCTCGACGCGCTTGGCCATGATCGAGCCGGCGGTGCCGCCGACCAGCAGGCCGACGACGATGTAGCCGACGCCGGTGGTGGCGATCTCCGCGCCCAGCTTGAACACCAGGCCGACGGTGGTGGCCACGGCGATGGCCATGCCGACCATGCCGAAGAGGTTGCCGCGGCGCGAGGTGGTCGGGTGCGACAGGCCTTTCAGGGCCTGGATGAAGCAGACCGAGGCGATGAGGTACAGGAGGGTGACCAGGTTCATGCTCATCAGTGGCCCCCCGCCTTCGGCGCTTTCTTCTTGAACATTTCCAGCATGCGCCGGGTGACCAGGAAGCCACCGAACACATTGACTGCGGCCAGGGCCACGGCGAGGGTGCCCATGGCCTTGCCCAGCGGGGTCACGGTCAGGGCGGCGGCGAGCATGGCGCCGACGATGACGATCGCGGAAATCGCGTTGGTCACCGCCATCAGCGGGGTGTGCAAGGCAGGGGTGACGTTCCATACCACGTGGTAGCCGACGTACACGGCCAGCACGAAGATGATCAGGTTGTAGATCCCGTCAGAAATGATATCCATCGTTTTCACCGGTCTTCAGGGCGCAGGCGCGAGGCGTGCGCATTTATCGTTATCGAAGCTTCCCGACGCAGCGGCTCAGCCGTTCTTGCGCACCGCCTGGCCGTCGCGGCACATCAGGCAGGCGGCGACGATGTCGTCCTCGAGGTTCACGCTGAAGCCTTCGGCGTTCAGGGTGAGCTTGAGGAAGTCGAGGATGTTGCGCGCGTATAGCGCCGAGGCGTCCGCCGGTACCAGCGCGGCCAGGTTGCTGTGGCCGACGATGGTCACGCCGTGCCGGACCACGACCTGGTCGGCCTCGGTCAGCGGGCAGTTGCCGCCCTGGGCGGCGGCCAGGTCGATGACCACCGAGCCCGGCTTCATCTCCGCCACGGTCGCCTCGTGCAGCAGCGTCGGCGCCTTGCGGCCGGGGATCAGCGCGGTAGTGATGACGATGTCCGACTGCTTGGCGCGCTCGTGTACGGCCTTGGCCTGGCGCTCCATCCACGAGGCCGGCATCGGCCGCGCGTAGCCGCCGACGCCTTCGGCGCACTCGCGCTCTTCGTCGGTCTCGTAGGGCACGTCGACGAACTTGGCGCCGAGCGACTCGATCTGCTCCTTCACCGCCGGACGCACGTCGGAAGCCTCGATCACCGCACCCAGGCGCTTGGCCGTGGCGATCGCCTGCAGGCCGGCGACGCCGGCGCCGAGGATCAGCACGCGGGCGGCCTTCACGGTGCCGGCGGCGGTCATCAGCATCGGCATGAAGCGCGGATAGTGGTTGGCGGCGAGCATCACCGCCTTGTAGCCGGCGATGTTGGCCTGCGAGGAGAGCACGTCCAGGCTCTGCGCCCGCGAGGTACGCGGCGCGGCCTCGAGGGCGAAGGCGGTGATGCCGCGCTCGGCCATGCGGGCGATATTCTCGTTGTCGAAGGGGTTGAGCATGCCGACCAGCACGGCGCCGCTTTTCATCTGGGCCAGCTCGGCGGCGCTGGGCGCGACCACCTTCAGCACCAGGTCGGCGCCGAAGGCCTCGGCGGCGCTGCCGATCGTCGCGCCGGCGGCTTCATAGGCACTGTCCGGCTGGCTGGCGTTGACGCCGGCGCCGCTCTGGACGATCACCTGGTGGCCTTGGCCGATCAGCTTCTTGACGGTTTCCGGGGTGGCGGAAACCCGCGTCTCACCGGCATGGGTCTCGAGGGGGACACCGATCTGCACTCACGAATCTCCTGCGTGATTGTCGAGTAGTCCGGGGCACTGCGGATGGCGCACCGGCTGCGGAGGTCTAGCTCACATACCGCGATTCGCGAACGAACCTTGGCGCGGCATTGTGCAATCGAGCCGAAAAGCCTTCAACAAGTTCTGAAGGCATACGACATAGAAACTACAAGTCATAAACCGACCAACAATTCCCGCCCATCGCCGCCGGGCGCGTCCTGACTGGCGTGCAGCCTATCCGGGGAAGCCCGCGCGAGAATATGACATCCCTGCCGTGAATGACCGGCTATCAGGTCAAGCCGCTACGGCTTCGACGGGAAAATATCCTGCCAGCGCCGCGGAATGCCGGGGTAATTAATGTTTTTAATACGCTGTATCAGCAATCCCTGATGCCTGGCCAAAGTAGCAAAGCAAAACTTTGACTACAAAGTCAGGATCGCCTTTCCATGGGCGCTGCAGGCCAGCTCGTTAGACCAAAGGCGAATTGCCCTATGGGCAGGATAGACGCGGAGAAATGGCAGAACTGCGACAGCATGTCGCAGTTCTGCTAGCTATTCGCCGGAACGGAAGGGGCTCGCCAGAGCGGTGCGCAGCGACCGGCGTCGGTCGGCAACGGAGGAGCCGGCGCACGCTGGGGGATGCCGGTTCAGAACGGACGGCTGCCCGCCAGGCTGATGCGCTTCAGGCGCCGCCGCTCGCTGGCCGGGAAGGCGTTGCGCGCATGCAGCACGGCCTGGTTGTCCCACCAGACGATGTCGCCCACCGACCAGGCGTGGCTGTAGCTCAGTTCCGGGCGCGCCAGATGTTCGCGCAGGCGACCGATCAGCGCCTGGCCCCGCGCGGGGTCGTAGCCGGGAATCTCCACCTCGGTGTGGGCGCTGAGGAACAGTACGCGCCGGCCGCTTTCCGGGTGGGTGCGTACCAGTGGGTGCTCGCTGCCCTGGATCGGTTCGATGTCCGGCGTGCGGTAGGTGGCGAAACCGCCGCCGTAGCCGCCCTCGCGCAGGCGGATGAAGGGGTTGTAGTTGATCAGGCGCAGGCCATCGATCTCGCGCCGGGTCGCCTCGTCGAGGCTCTCGTAGGCGCGCGCCAGGTTGGTGAAGCGCGTCTCGCCGCCACTGGACGGCACCTCCAGCGCGTAGAGCAACGAGCCGGAGGACGGCACCGGCGTCCATTGGTGGTCGATGTGTGCCGGCAGGGCGAAGTTGCCCAGTTCGCCGTCGCCGGTGTTGGCCACCTTGACGATCTCCGGCACCTTGCCGTCGCCACCCGAGGACAGCACCGGGATGTCCGCCGGCGGCTGGAACACCGAGCCGAACAGGGTGGCGAAGCGCAAGTACTGCTCATCGTCGAGGTGCTGCTGGCGGAACACCAGGATGTGGTGCTCGCGCAGCGCCTGCTTGAGCGCCAGGACCTGCTCCGGCGCCAGCGGCCGGCGCGCGTCGAGGCCACGGACTTCGGCGCCCAGCGGCGCCTCCAGGGGGGTGATGCGGAATGCCTCGGCGACCTCGGGTTCGGGTTGCCGGGCGGTGGCGGATTGGCTCATGTAAGGGGTCCTCGCGGGTTCGTTCTGCCTGTGGTCGCCCTCCCCGGCGAGGAGAGGGCCGGGTCCGTCATGCCTTCCGGATCGTCCGGCTGCGTTGCCCGTCGATGCCTACCGGCACGTCGCCGCCAAGGGTCACCCGGCGCACCACGCGCGGCTGGTCGCCGTAGTCGTCGATCGCGTAGTGCTGGGTCGCGCGGTTGTCCCAGATCGCCACGTCGCCGGCCTGCCAGCGCCAGCGCACGGTGTTCTCCAGGCGCGTGACGTGCCCCTGCAGCACCGCGAAGAGGTGCGCCGAGTCATGCTGCGAAAGACCCTTCAGGCGTTTCACGAAGTGGCCGAGGAGCAGGGTCCGCTCGCCGCTTTGCGGATGCACGCGGACCACCGGGTGCTCGGTCTCGTAGACGGTCGAGGTGAACACCTTGCGGTAGTTCTCCAACTGCTCCAGCGAGGCGCTGGGCTTGACCCCGGCGTAGTCGTACTCGTTGCTGTGCACCGCCCAGAGCCGGTCGGCCAGCTCGCGCAGCTCCGCCGGCAGGTCGGCGTAGGCGCTCGCCGTGTTGGCCCAGACGGTGTCGCCGCCGGACTCCGGGGCCACCACGCTGCGCAGGATCGAGGCCTTCGGGTAGGCCTCGACGAAGGTCACGTCGGTATGCCAGGAGTTGGCCCGGCGGCCTTCGGCGCCATCCAGCTCGAGGAGGAAGCGGGTGCCTTCGCGGGACGGCACGGTGGGGTGGGCGACCGGTTCGCCGAGCAAGTGGGCGAAGGCCTCCTGGGTCTGGTCGTCGAGATGGCTCTGGTCCCGGAAGAAGATCACCTTGTGGCGTACCAGGGCGGCCTGGATCGCCTCGACGGTGGCGGCGTCCAGTTCGCCGGACAGGGTCACGCCGCGAATCTCCGCGCCGATCCGTCCGGCGACCGGCCGGACGTCGAGCCGTACCGGCGTGGCGAGGGCTTGTGCTGCATTGCTCATGTCATGTTCCTCATGCGTGGGGTACTGCGTGGGTGAAGGCTCAGAAGTCGTAGCGCAGCGATACGCCGAGCGTGCGCGGCTGTCCCACCGATGCGGTGTAGGAGCCGTTGATGCTGGCGAAGGCGCTCAGGTAGTAGTCCTTGTCGAAGGCGTTCTTCAGCCATACCGAGGTGTCCAGCTGGCCGTCGCCGACATCGCTGCGCAGGCCGGCGGCGAGGTTCACCAGGGCGTAGCCGTCGATCTTCGAAAGGTCGGAGTTGTCCAGCGTGCCCTCGGCCGCGGAGCGGTAGGCGTAGCTGGCGCTGACGTAGGGTTGGAAGCGGTCGTCGAGGCGCCACTGGTATTCGCCATTGAGGTTGGCGATCCATTTCGAGGCGCCGACCACGCGCTGCCCGCTGAGGTCGCAACTGCTCGGCGCGCCGGGCCGGGTGCTGACTTCCGCAGGGCACGGGGCATCCTTGAACGACAGGTAGGTGACGTCGTTGTAAGAGCCGTTGAAGTTCAGGGTCAGGCCGCGCAACGGCAGCGCGGTGGCCTCGAATTCCAGGCCGCGCGAGCGCACGCTGCCGGCGTTGGCCAGCACCTGCACCAACTGCGTCGAGCCCGGCGCCTGGTACAGGGTGGTGGCCTGGTAGCCGTGGATGCCGGTCCAGAACAGGTTGGCGTTGAGCAGCAGGCGCCGGTCGAAGAGCGTGCTCTTCAGGCCCAGCTCGGCGTCGTTGGCGCGCTCCGGTCCGACCAGCAGCGAATCGGCGCCGGCGCTCGGCGCGCTGCCCACCGCCAGGTTGACCCCGCCGGACTTCTCGCCGTGGGACAGGCTGGCGTAGCCGAGCAGGTCGTCGCTGAACTGGTAGCTGAGGCTGAGCAACGCCGAAGGGGCGAAGTTGTACTGGCTGAGATCGCCGGAATCGTAGGCGCCGAGCTGGCCGTTGCGCACCGCCGCGCCGACCCCGCCGACCGCCGCGCCGCCCAGCGGAGCGAAGCGCTCGACCTTGGCGTTCTTCTCCTCGTAGGTACCGCGCAGGCCGGCGGTGAAGTCCAGGCGTTCGCTGAGGTGCCAGGTGCCCTGGGCGAACAGCGCGAAGCTGTCGGTCTCGATCTTGCCGTTGGCCTTCGAGTAGGTGTCGTTCAGCGCGCCGAGATTGGCGCCGAGCAGGTACAGGTCGGCCAACGGTCCGTAGGAGGTGAAGGTCTTGTTGCCGAGGTTCTGCCTGAACGCGTAGGCGCCCACCACGTAGTCGAAGGCACCGCCGGTGGGCGAGGCCAGGCGGATCTCCTGGGAGAACTGCCGGTCGTGCACTTCCACCCCGGTGTCGTTGATCGCCGAGACGTTCAGTTGCTCGTCGTTGGCCGGGGTGAAGTGCCAGTAGCGGTAGGCGCTGATGGAGGTCAGGCGGTAGCCGCCGGCGAGGTTCCAGTTGGCCTCCAGAGAGCTGCCGCCCTGGTGCACGCTGACGTGCTGGCGGCCGTTGATGTTGACCTTCTTGCGCTGCGGATCGCGCAACGGCGAAGCGCCGACCAGCGCGGCGCGCTGCCAGAAACGCTCGGCGGCGCCGTAGACCACCATGCTGCCGTTGCTCGAATCCTCCTCGTTGTAGTCGGCGATCCAGCGCAGGCTGAAGTCCTCGTTCGGCTCGAACAGCAATTGCCCACGCGCGCCCTGGCGCTCGCCGCCGTTGAGATAGTTGTCGTCGTGGATGTTCTTGATGTAGCCGTCGTCGCGGGTGCGATAGGCCGAGAGGCGTCCGGCGAGGGTTTCGCCGAGCGGCCCGGAAACCGTGCCGCGGCCCTGGAAGTAGCCGTCCTGCCCGCCGGAGACCTCGACGGTGCGCTCGGTAGTGAAGGTCGGCGCGCGGGTGCTGATGTTCAGCACCCCGGCGGTGGTGTTCTTGCCGAACAGAGTGCCCTGCGGACCGCGCAGCAGCTCCAGTTGCTCGATGTCCAGCAGGTCGAACACGGCCATTCCCGGACGTCCCAGGTAGACGTTGTCGAGGTAGATCCCGGCGCTGCCTTCCAGGCCGTCGCTGGCGGGGTTGTTGCCGATGCCGCGCACGGCGACGCTCGACTGCCGCGCATGGATGTAGGCGACATTGACGCTGGGCAGCACCTGCTGCAGGTCCTGCACCCGGGAGATGCGCTGGGCCTCGAGAGTCTCGCCACCGAGCACGGTGATCGGCGTCGGTACCTTCTGCGAATCCTCCTCGCGGCGACGCGCGGTGACGGTAACCTTGCCCAGGGCCGTATCGGCCTTGACCGGTGCGCTGCCGGCCAGCGGCGGCGCCTCCTCGGCGGACGCGGGAGCATCGGCGGCACTGGCCGGCAACGCACCGCCGAGGGCGAGCAGCAGGGCCAGGGCGTAGTCGGAGCCGCCGGGCGGCGTTCGGCGGAGCGGCAAGCGGTAGTGATACTTCATCGTGAATGTCCTCGGTTCCGGCACAGCCGGACGCAGGCAGCAGGCGGCCATGCCGCGCAAGGCAGCGATCTGGCGAAAGGTTCGAAGGGGGCCGGCGGACGGCTCAGCCCCGGGCGACTGTCAGGGACGACAGCCGCCGGCGACGCGGAAGGGCATTCGGAACGGCGGAGGTGGCGCGGCAAAGGCACGGTGGACCATGTTCAGCTCCTGGGGTCTATCTATGCTTATTACTAAATCGCATATTTTTCTAATTTGTTCTTTGTTGACGGAATAAGAGCTTGCATTTAAAACCAGCACATCCCGAACGGCAAATGCCTTTGTCCAATATTTCCAATGCCGGTAAAGCATCATGGATCTACGCCAACTGCGTTACTTCATCGCCCTCGCCGAACACCGCAGTTTCGTCCGTGCGGCGGACGCCATGGGCATCACCCAGCCGGCCTTCAGCCGCAGCATCCAGGGCCTGGAGCAGGAGCTTGGCTGCCAGTTGGTGGACCGTGGCAGCAAGGACCTGCGCCCGACGCCGGAAGGCCAGGTGGTGCTGCAACACGCGCTGAGCCTGGTGCAGGGGTCGGCCAACCTGATCCACGAGATCGCCCAGTTGAACAAGCTGGATGCCGGCGAGCTGCGCTTCGGCAGCGGGCCGGCGCCGGCCCAGCAACTGGTGCCGGACGCGGTGGCCGACTTCATCAACCGCCACCCGCGGGTGCAGATCAGCCTGGACGTGGACAACTGGGAAAAGCTCAGCCGCGCCCTGCTCCGCGAAGAGATCGAATTCTTCGTCGCCGACATCCGCGACTTCGAGGCCGACCCGAACTTCCAGACGCGCCCGCTGACCCCGCGCCGCGGCCAGTTCTTCTGCCGTCCGCAACATCCGCTGCTGGGCAAGGACAGCCTGTCCACCAACGACCTGTTCAACTACCCGCTGGCCTCGACCCTGATTCCCCCGGGCATCCGCAAGCTGCTGGCGAACCTCAGCGGCAAGATCGACTTCGCCGCCAACATCCGCTGCGAGAACATGCACGCGCTGATCCGCATCGTCCGCCAGACCGACGCCATCGGCATCGCCAGCGACGAGACCCTGCGCCCCTACCTGCAGCGCGGCGAACTGCAACCGCTACAGTGGCGCAACCTGCCGCAGAACCTGGATAGCCTCAGCGCCCGCTGCGGCATCATCAGCCGCAGCGGCTACCGGCTTTCGGCGGCGGCCAAGGCGATGATCGAGACGCTGGTGGAACTGGACCAGGCACGCCACGCGGCGGCCTGAGCCGCCGCGCGGTTTCCCTTCCTCTACTGGAGTTTCGGCAACCCCAGCGCGCCGCGCAGCTCCTCGCGCACCGCGGCGAAGTCGGCGGCCACCGCCGGATCGGCCAGCAGGCTCGCCACCAGCGCCGCGGCGGCGGTCTGCCCGCCTTCCAGGTCGCTGGGGAAGTGCACGCCGGCCAGCACCCGGCTCTGCGCATGCTCCTCGGCGCGGGCGAAGAACGCATCGTGATGCTCCGGCACCAGCATGCTCAGCAGCGAGGCCTTGAAGTAGCTGTCCATGGTGTGGCCGCTGGGATAGGACTCCCCCTCCGGCGGCGGCAGCACTGGCTTCACCTTCGATGTCACTTCGTAGGGACGCGGGCGGGCGAAGTGCTTCTTCGCCGGCATCAGCACCTCGACCAGGTTTTCCTGGGCGCGGTTGAAGAAGCTCCGGGTCAGCGGCAGGCGTTCCTTGTCGAACGACGCGCCTAGCAGGTCGCCGGCGAAGGGGAAGACGTTGTCCTCCCACTGGTCGTGGGCGCGTACCCGGCGTACCTGTTCGGGCGTGCGCAGGCGTTGAGCCTCCAGCACCGCGCCGAGATCGGCGACGGCCGCAGCCGAGTCCGCCGCCGGCGGCGGCGGGAGGTAATCGGCCAGGCGCGGTGGGTGGGCCAGCGGATAGGGCGCGGCGGCGGTCTCCCCGAGACAGGCCAGCGGCGCGAGCAGCGAAAGGCAGAGCAAGAGCGAAGGGCATAGGGTCTTGTTGTTCATGAAGCGTATTCCCTGAGGCGAGGTTGCATCGGGAGCCGAGGCTCCCACCCACGGCCGTTGCGGATGACGGCCGACGCCACACTCTCCGTCGGTGACTTCCGAAATGCTTGACCCGGCCTGCCGTTGCACATGCCAGCCCCTGCCAATGGCAGGCCCCGGCAAAAGCCGAGGCAGGGAAACACAAGCGGCCTGCGGAGCGACTTCCGAGACTGCACCCACCTGGCACTCAGGTGGGAGAAAACAATAAATGCAAAATCTCAAACGCGCTGTATTCGCCGGCCTGGTCGCCGGCACGCTTTCCGAAGGGGCGGCCGCGACGGCCGGGGATGGGGGCTTCGTCGAGGACAGCGAACTGCAGTTCCTCGCCCGCACCTACTACTTCAACCGCGACTACCGCGACAGCCCGAACAACGCCGGGCGCAACCGCTTCAAGCCCAGGAGCGAGCGCAACGGCTACCGCGAGGAAACCACCCAGGGCCTGCGCCTCCAGTTCGCCTCCGGCTACACGCCGGGCAGCCTCGGCTTCGGCCTCGACGCCCATGCCATGCTCGGCCTGCAACTGGACAGCGGCGGCGGCCGCACCGGCACCGGCAACCTGCCGGTCGGCGCCGACGGCCATCCCGACCATCGCTACGGCAAGGTCGGCGGCGCCCTCAGGCTACGCCACGGCGAAACCCGCCTGAAGTACGGCCAGACCACCACCAGCGCGCCGGTGTTCGCCGCCAGCAGCAACCGCACGCTGGCCGGCATGGCCTACGGCCTGCTGCTGGAGGACCGCTCGTTCGACGGGCTGCTGCTCGAGGGCGGGCGCTTCACCGCCGCCTCCGGCCCCGGCGAATCCAAGGTCCGTGGCGACATCAGCACCGTCTACGGACGCCTCGGCGCCTATCCGGTGCGCCTCGACGCGGTCGGCTTCCTCGGCGGTCAATGGCAGGCCACGGAGCGGCTGCAACTGTCGCTCTACGCCTCGCGCTTCGACGACATCTGGCAGCAGGCCTATTTCGGCGCCAGCCATCGCCAGCCGCTGGGCGGGGAGCGCGCGCTGCGGGTCGACCTCGACGCCTACCGCACCCGCGACAGCGGCCAGAGCCGCTTCGGCCGCATCGACACCCTGGCCAGCTCCCTGGCCCTGGGCTACGAACAGGGGCCGCAGCGCATCACCCTGGCCTACCAGCGTGTCCATGGCGAGCAGCCGTTCGACTACATGGCCTTCGGCGACGGGCGCTCCAGCGCGTCCATGGTACTGGCCAACTCGGTGGGCTACTCCGACTTCAACGGACCGGGCGAGCGTTCCTGGCAATTACGCTATGACCTGGACCTCGGCGCGCTCGGCCTGCCTGGGCTCAGCCTGCATGCGTTGCATGCCCGCGGCCGTGCCGGGGCCAGCGCCAGCAGTGCCGCCAAGAGCATCTACGCCGGACTCTACGGGCGTGACGGGCGGCACCGGGAAAGCGACCTCGGCTTCGCCTATCGGGTCAAGGCGGGCCCCCTCGCCGGCCTCGCGCTGCGCGCCTCGCAGGCCTGGCACCGGGGCAACGCGAGCTATCTCGACGGCGACATCGACGAAACCCGGCTGGTCGTCGATTACTCCCGCTCGATCTGGTGACGCCCCGGGCCGCGGCGCGGCGTCACTCCGCCGCTTGCGCCACGGCCTTGGCCTTCGCCAGCTTGCCGGCCGCTTCCAGCAGTTCCGGCGCGGCCCACTGCTCGGCGCTGAATTCGCGACGGATCAGGCCGAAACGCTTGGCCGCCTGGATCGAAGCATCCAGCCGGCCAAGGAAGTCGGCGTCCAGGCGCGGCGACAGGGCGTCGCCCAGCTTGCGGCCACGGTACTCGCTCTGCAGGATCACCACCGGGTAGCTGGCCTGCTTCGACACCAGTTCGATGTAGGCGTCGCGGTTCTCCTCGCGGGCCAGCCAGTCCTGGGCCTGCAACTGCACCTTGAGCAGCCGCTCGGTGATGTCCGGATGGGCATCGACGAAGGCTCCGGAGCCGACCAGCAGCGCCTGCAGGGTGCCGGCGCCGTCCAGGTCGCGGGTGCTCAGCGGAATTTCCGCGAGGCCGCGGTCGCGCAGGGCGAACAGTCCGGCCAGGCCCCAGGTGGCATCGATCTGCCTGGCTGCGAGGGCGGACAGGGCGGCGCTGAAGTCGAGGTTGATCACCTTCAGGTCCTTCTCGCTGAGACCGACGCTGGCCAGGGCATTGTCGAACGACAGCTGGCTGGCGGTGCCACGGAAGATGCCTACGCGCTTGCCCTTGAGATCCTCCAGGGTCTTGATCCCGGAGCCCGGCTGCACGCCGAGATAGTGGTTGACCCCTCGCGCGGTAGCGGCCAGCAGGCGGCTGTCCAGGCCTCCGGACTTGCCGATGATCGCCGCCAGGTCGCCGAGGTAGGCGAAGTCCACCTGGCCATTGGCGAACGCTTCGTTGACCACCGGACCGGCGCCCTTGAAGAAGCTCCATTTCACCGCGATGCCGTCGTTGGCGAACTCCTTCTCCAGCAACTGCCGGGTGTAGAGCACGTCGACCACGCCGCCACCCGAGTGCGAGCTGCCGGCGCTGACGTCCGGCACCGCGATGCGGATTTCCTTCGGCGGAGCGGCGCTCGCCAGCGGCACGTAGGCACCGAGCAGGCCGGCGAGGACAGGCACGGCGAACAGACCGAGCAGGGAAGACGTAAGCGCTTTCATGGGGCGGCTCCTTGGAACGGGAAGAGAGGGATTCCCGCCGGGAGCGGGTGAGCGGCTAGCTATGCACAGCGGCGCCTCGAAAATAAATAATAAAAATTCATTTTTTATAACCATAAGCAGTATGACAGGCCGCACGGGCCTCTCCGCGTCATATGCAGCCAGAGCATGGAAAATATTCTCCAAATGCATTTGCCGCTGCCTGGCGCCTTTCTTTAAATGACCCTTCTTAGCGAAAAAACGCATTGATGTGGCGATTTATATTTCCATGAAGAATATCGATAAAACCCTTTCGCCCGCCTGGAGCCGGCCCCTGCCGCGCCTGGCGCCGCCGCCCTCCGCGGCTTTCGCCCGGCGCCTGGGGGACAGCCTGCTGCCCTGGTTGCTGCCGCTCGGGCTGGCGCTGCTGTGGTGGGTCGCCAGCCATCGCCACTGGATGTCGGCCCAGGTGCTGCCGACTCCCGAGCTGGTCTGGCAGAGCGCCCGCGAGTTGCTCGCCGGCGAACTCTGGAGCGAATTGGCGATCAGCCTGCGGCGCCTGGCCTGGGGCCTGCTCGCCGGGGTCGCCAGCGGCGCCGCGCTAGGCGCCTGGCTGGGCTTCAGTCCGCGTGCCGAGCGCCTGGTCTTCCCCACCTTCAGCGCCCTCGCGCAGATCCCCACGCTGGCCTGGATCCCGCTGTTCATGCTGTTCTTCGGCATCGGCGAACTGCTCAAGCTGGTGGTGCTGGTGAAAGCGGTCGTGGTGCCGGTGACCATCCATACCCTGGTCGGCGTGCGCGACGCCCAGCCCAAGCTGCGCGAAGCCGCCGCGGTGCTGCGCCTGCCGCCACGCCTGCTGGTCTGGCGGCTGATCCTGCCGGCGGCGCTGCCGGCCTTCCTCACCGGGCTGCGCCTGGCCCTGGCGCAGGGTTGGACCTCGCTGCTGGCGGTCGAGCTGCTGGCTTCCAGCGAGGGCATCGGCTACCTGATGGTGCAGGGCCGGCAACTGTTCATGCTCGACATCGTGTTCGTCTGCATCCTCGTCATCGGCCTGGTCGGGGTGGGCATGGACCGCGCCATCCAGTGGCTCGACCGCCGCCTGCTGCACTGGCCGCAAGCCGCCACCGGCGAATTCCGCCGGCGCCCGCCGGGACGCGGCTGGCAGCGCCTGCAGGTCTGGCTGCCGCCGCTGGCGCTGCTGCTCCTGTGGCAGTCGGCGAGCAGCGCCGAATGGGTCGATCCGGCGATCCTCGCCAGCCCTCTGGAAGTGGCGCGGGCGACCTGGAGCGGAGCGCTCGACGGCAGCCTGCCGGGCGCCCTGTTCGACAGCCTGAAGCGCACGCTCGGCGGCCTCCTGCTGGGCGGCGGCCTGGGTTTCCTCGGCGGCCTGCTGCTCGGCCTGTGGCGCCCGGCGGAACGCTTCTTCGGCCCCACTTTCGCGGCACTGCGGCAGGTGGCGATCTTCGCCTGGGTGCCGCTGCTCACCGCCTGGTTCGGCCTGGGCGAACCGGCCAAGCTGACGTTCGTCGCAATCGCCGCCTTCTTCCCGCTGCTGCTGGCCACCCAGCGCGGCATCGCCAGCCTGCCGCCGAGCCTCGGCGAGGCGGCCCGGGTGCTGCGCCTGGGTCCCTGGCGACGGCTGCTCCGGCTGGTCCTGCCGGGTGCCGCCCCGTCGGTGTTCGCCGGCCTGCGTCTGGCGCTGATCTACGCCTGGCTGGGAACCATCGGCGCCGAGTACTTCATGCCCTCCGACGGCGGCATCGGCAGCCTGATGATCGGCGCCCAGCAACTGTTCCGCATGGACCTGATCGGTGCCGGCATGCTCCTGGTCGGCCTCACCGGCGCCCTGCTCAATGCTCTCGGCCAACGCATCGAAGCGCGCGCCACGCGCTGGAGACACGCATGAACGCACTCACCGCGCCCGCCACGGGCACCCCGCTGGTCAGCTTCCGCCAGGTGCGCAAGCACTTCGCCGTGGACGGCCGGCGACTGGAAGCGATCCAGCAGTTCGACCTGGAGATCGGCGAGGGCGAGTTCATCGCCATCGTCGGCGCCAGTGGCTGCGGCAAGTCGACCCTGCTGCGCCTGCTGATCGGCCTGGACCGCGACTACGACGGCGAGATCCGCGTCGACGGCCGGCCAATCGCCGGCATCGGCGGCGAACGCGGCATCGTGTTCCAGGAGCACCGCCTGTTCCCCTGGCTGACGGTGCAGCAGAACGTCGCCCTCGGCCTGGTCAACGAAGCCCTTGGCGAAACCGACAAGGCGGCGCGGATCGACGAATACATCCGCCTGGTCGGCCTGCACGGCTTCGAGCGTGCCTACCCGCACCAGTTGTCCGGCGGCATGGCCCAGCGCGTGGCGATCGCCCGTGGCCTGGTGGCCAGCCCGCGCCTGCTGCTGCTCGACGAGCCGTTCAGCGCCCTCGACGCACTGACCCGCCAGCAGTTGCAGGAAGAGTTGCTGGCGATCCGCCGGCGTACCCGTATCACCACCCTGCTGGTCACCCACGACGTCGAGGAGGCGCTCTACCTGGCCGACCGGGTGGTGGTGATGGAGCCGCGTCCGGGGCGGATCAGGCGGGTGGTCGAGGTGGGCCTGGCGCATCCGCGCGAGCGCGGTGGCTTCGACTTCCTGCGCCAGCGCGAAGCGCTGCTGCACGAACTGACCGCCGACGGCGAGTACGTCGCGCCGCCGCCGCGACGGGTGGAAAACCTGCCCTTCGAATTCATCGCTTGCTGAAAAGCCCCTTGCCCTGGCCCTTTCCCCCTGCGGGAAGGGCGGGGGCGAGGGCCCCACCTTCTCCTCCCATCCAGACGAGACCCGCGCATGAGCAAACGCCCCAACTTCCTGGTGATCGTCGCCGACGACCTGGGCTTCTCCGATATCGGCGCCTTCGGCGGCGAGATCGCCACGCCGAACCTCGACGCCCTGGCCATCGCCGGCCTGCGCCTGACCGACTTCCACACCGCCTCGACCTGCTCGCCGACCCGCTCGATGCTGCTCACCGGCACCGACCACCACATCGCCGGGATCGGCACCATGGCCGAGGCGCTGACCCCGGAACTGGAAGGCAAGCCGGGTTACGAAGGGCATCTCAACGAGCGCGTGGTGGCGCTGCCGGAGCTGCTCCGCGAGGCCGGCTACCAGACCCTCATGGCCGGCAAGTGGCACCTCGGCCTGAAGCCGGAACAGACGCCCCATGCACGCGGTTTCGAGCGTTCCTTCTCGCTGCTGCCGGGCGCCGCCAACCACTATGGTTTCGAGCCGCCCTACGACGAAAGCACTCCGCGCATCCTCAAGGGTACGCCAGCGCTCTACGTGGAAGACGAGCGCTACCTCGACACGCTGCCGGAGGGCTTCTATTCCTCCGACGCCTTCGGCGACAAGCTGCTGCAATACCTCAAGGAGCGCGACCAGAGCCGGCCGTTCTTCGCCTACCTGCCGTTCTCCGCGCCGCACTGGCCGCTGCAAGCGCCGCGGGAGATCGTCGAGAAGTACCGCGGTCGCTACGACGCCGGTCCAGAAGCGCTGCGCCAGGAACGCCTGGCCCGGCTCAAGGAGCTGGGCCTGGTGGAAGCGGACGTCGAAGCCCATCCGGTGCTCGCCCTGAGCCGCGAGTGGGAGGCCCTGGAGGACGAGGAACGGGCTAAGTCGGCGCGGGCGATGGAGGTCTATGCGGCGATGGTCGAGCGCATGGACTGGAACATCGGCAGGGTTGTGAACTACCTGCGCCGGCAGGGCGAGCTGGACAACACCTTCGTCCTGTTCATGTCCGACAACGGCGCCGAAGGCGCCCTACTGGAGGCGTTCCCGAAATTCGGCCCGGACCTGCTGGGCTTTCTCGACCGGCACTACGACAACAGCCTGGAAAACATCGGCCGCGCCAATTCCTACGTCTGGTATGGCCCGCGCTGGGCCCAGGCGGCCACCGCACCATCGCGCCTGTACAAGGCGTTCACAACCCAGGGCGGGATTCGCGTGCCAGCGCTGGTGCGCTACCCGCGGCTAAGCCGGCAGGGTGCGATCAGCCATGCCTTCGCCACGGTGATGGACGTCACCCCGACCCTCCTCGACCTCGCCGGTGTCCGCCACCCAGGCAAGCGCTGGCGCGGCCGCGAGATCGCCGAGCCGCGCGGCAGGTCTTGGCTGGGTTGGCTTTCCGGCGAGACCGAGGCGGCCCACGACGAGAACACCGTGACCGGCTGGGAGCTGTTCGGCATGCGTGCGATCCGCCAGGGCGACTGGAAGGCGGTGTACCTGCCGGCCCCGGTGGGCCCGGCCACCTGGCAGCTCTACGACCTGGCCCGCGACCCGGGCGAGATCCACGACCTCGCTGACAGCCAGCCGGGCAAGCTGGCGGAGCTGATCGAGCATTGGAAGCGATACGTCAGCGAGACCGGTGTCGTAGAGGGGGCTTCGCCTTTCCTGGTGCGATAAGCGGAACCTCTCCCCTCGCCCTCTCCCTTCAGGAGGGAACGTCTGGCCAGAAGGTCGGGGAGAGGGGCTACTTCGCCGGGTGGAACGAGGCGACCCGGGTCAGGCCGAGAAACCGCCATCGATGGTCAGGCTGGCCCCGGTGATGTAGGCCGCTTCCGGCCCGGCCAGGTAGGCGACGAAGCTGGCGATTTCCTCGCTGCGGGCGTAGCGCGGCAGCGCCATCAGGCCCTTGAGGGCCTCGGCGAAGTCGCCGTCGTCCGGGTTCATGTCGGTATCCACCGGACCCGGCTGCACGTTGTTCACCGTGATCCCGCGCGGGCCGAGGTCGCGGGCCAGGCCCTTGGTCAGGCCGACCAGCGCCGACTTGCTCATCGCGTAGGTGGCGCCGCCGGCGAACGGCATGCGTTCGGCATTGGTGCTGCCGATGCTGATCACCCGCCCGCCGTCGCCCATGTGCTTGACCGCCGCCTGGGTGGCGACGAAGACGCTGCGCACGTTGATCGCCAGGGTCCGCTCGAAGTCGGCCAGCGGCAGCTCTTCCACCGAACCGAGGGCGAGGACGGCGGCGTTGTTGACCAGGATGTCGATGCGTCCGAAGCGAGCCGCCGCTTCGTCGACGGCGGCGACGAGCGCGGCCGCGTCGGCGCTATCGGCATGCAGGGCCAGGATGCTGGCTCCGGCGCCTTCGAGTTCGGCCGCCAGGGCCCGGGACTTGTCCGCCGAGCTGACGTAGGTGAAGGCGACGCTGGCGCCTTCGGCGGCCAGCCGACGAACGATGGCGGCGCCGATGCCGCGGGAACCGCCCTGGACGAAGGCGACTTTGCCGGCGAGGGATGCAGAGGATACGGACATGGAAATCTCCATCGGAGTGGATAGACAGGCCCCGAGTTTCCGTCGTCCATTGCAGACCTGGTAGCGGGTAATCGCTATATTCAGCCGATACCAATGGTTTATGCGGGCCCTTTCCCATGGAAACCCTCAGCAACATCCAGTGCTTCGTCCGCAGCGCCGAGGCCGGTAGCTTCGCCGAGGCCGCCAGGCGCCTGGGCCTGACGCCGGCCGGGGTGGGCAAGAACGTCGCCCGCCTGGAAAGCAACCTCGGCGTGCGCCTGTTCCAGCGCAGCACCCGGCGCCTGACCCTGACCGAAGCCGGGGAGCGTTTCCTGCAAGAGGTCGGCGGCAGCCTGGAGGGCATCCAGACCGCTCTCGCCAACGTCTCCAGCGTCGGCAACCAACCCAGCGGCACGTTGAAGGTCAGCATGGGGCTGGCCTTCGGCCGCGACTACATCCTGCCGCTGCTCGGCGAGTTCCTCGAACGCTATCCCGACATCGTGCCCGACTGGCATTTCGACAATCGCCAGGTCGACCTCATCGGCGAAGGCTTCGACGCCGCCATCGGCGGCGGTTTCGAACTGCCTCCCGGGGTGGTGGCGCGCAACCTGACGCCGGGCCACCTGATCCTCCTCGCCTCGCCCGCCTACCTCCGCGACAAGCCGCCAATCCGCCATCCAGGCGACCTGGGCGGCTTCGACGGGATCCGCATCCGCTCGCCGCAGACCGGCCGCGTGCGCTCCTGGCCGCTGCGCCGGCGCAACGGCGAGGAGGCGCCGATCGAGCTGCGCGAACGCATGACCATGAGCGACCCGGAAGCCACCTGCGAGGTCGCCGCCATGGGCCTGGGCATCACCCTGGTATGCATGCAGCACGCCTATGCCTACCTGGAGTCCGGCGCCCTGGTGCGGGTCCTGCCGGACTGGTACGTCGACGCCGGCAACACCAGCCTCTACTACGCGGCGAACAAGCTGCTACCGGCCAAGACCCGGGTCTTCGTCGACTTCGTCGTCGACTACTTCCGCCGCCAGGACCTGGCCCGGCGCTTCTCCGCCTTCCCAACCGGCTAGCGCCAGCCATCCGTCGCCTCGGCAAACGGGAAAAGGCCCTGGCACCGGCCTCGCCGGAAAAACGGCAGTTTGACATTACCGATTGGGACTCTAGTTTTAGAAAACGCCGCCGACGAGCTTGGAAGGCGTCTTCCGCACGGTCCCGAGGGACCGCCTGGAAGCCCTGCTCCGATCCGGCACATGGAGTGCAGCATGCGCGAGTCCCTCGGTGTTTCGTTACCATCCCGGCCCCTGCTGCTGAAGCTGGGCCTGCTTTCCCTACCCTGGGCGTTGTGCGCCGGGCTGCATGCCGTCGGCCTCGGCGTCTGGCTGGTCCTGGCGCTCGGTTGGTTCGCCAGCCTGGCCATGCTCGTCCTCCTCCTGCGCGCCCCTCGGCAAGCGGTAGCGAATGCCAACCCGCAGGCGGATGCCGCTTCGCCGGCCTGGAGCGCGGCGCAACGGGCGCTCGCCGACGAAACCGCGCAACTGGACGGTCACGCCCGGCAGATCGACGAACTGCTGCATTCGGCGATCCGCCAGCTCAGCGACAGCTTCCACGGCCTCGCCGAACGCATCGATACCCAGCGCGGCCTGTCCCATTCGCTGATCGAGCGCTACGACGGGCGCGGCCAGGTCGACGAAGGCATCAACTTCCAGGACTTCGTCAGGACCACCCAGCAGACCCTCAGCCTGTTCGTCGAGGCTACCCTGGAAACCAGCCGGACCTCGCAGCAACTGGTGGAACGCATGGACCAGGTGCGCCTGAAGATCACCGAGATCCTGCAGTCGACCCAGGACATGGACGCCATCGCCAAGCAGACCAACCTGCTCGCCCTCAACGCTGCCATCGAGGCCGCCCGAGCCGGCGAGAGCGGCCGCGGCTTCGCCGTGGTCGCCGATGAAGTGCGCGCGCTGTCGACCCGCTCCACGGAGTTTTCCGCCGCCATCCGCAAGCACGTCGACGTGGTCCACCACGAGATCCAGGACGCCGAGAGCGCGATCTCGCAACTGGCCGACAAGGACATGTCCTTCGCCCTCGATTCCAAGCACAAGATCCAGGGCATGCTCGATGACCTGGAGGCGATGAACCGGCACACCCTGAAGGTCATCCACGAACTGGACCGGCTCTCGCTGGAAGTCGGCCAGGGCGTCGACGCGGCGGTCACCGCCCTGCAATTCCAGGACATGGGCAGCCAGTTGCTCGGCCAGATGCGCAAGCACCATGCGCGTCTTGGCGCCTTCGCCCTCGGCCTCGGCGCGCTGGAGGCGCGACCGCGCCAGGAATGGCCCGAACGGGTCGCACGGGAGGTCGAGGAACTGCGCCGGCCCTTGCCCAGCCCGGTGAGCCAGAACAGCGTCAACGTGGGCGAAGTGGAATTGTTCTGAGGGGTATCGATAGCCAATCCGTCTAACCGGATAACTATCCGACGAGAAACCGGCGCCAATAATTGAAATCCACCGGACATTGTCTTTACTGGAACTAGCAAAGGGCCATCAGAGCCCTCCGTCACAGCCACCTGGCACACACCACCTTCGCCGCCGAACTTGGCGCTGCGGTAGGGACACCGTGAGGACGCAAGACCATGGGCAAACCGATTCTGATCGTCGACGACTCGGCGTCTATCCGCCAGATGCTGAGCTTCACCCTGAAGTCCGCCGGCTACGAGGTGGACGAGGCCGCGGACGGCAAGGAAGGCCTCGGCAAGGCCCAGAGCAAGAGCTACAGCCTGGTGTTCACCGACCAGAACATGCCGAACATGGACGGCCTGTCGCTGATCCGCAGCCTGCGTAACCTGGCCGGCTACCGCAGCGTGCCGATCCTCATGCTGACCACCGAATCGAGCGACGCGATGAAGCAGCAGGGACGCAGCGCCGGCGCCACCGGCTGGCTGGTGAAGCCGTTCGACCCGCCGAAACTGCTCGAAGTGACGCGCAAGGTCCTGCCCTGATTCCCGTTCCCCCGCGGGGGAGGTCCCATGCCTCAGGATATGAGCCAGTTTCTCCAGGTGTTCTTCGAGGAAACCGAGGAACACCTGGCCACCCTCGAACTCCTCCTGATCGGTCTCGACCTGGACCGGCCGGACAGCGAGACGCTGCACGGCATCTTCCGCGCCGCGCATTCGATCAAGGGTTCCAGCGGAATGTTCGGTTTCGACGACATCACCGCCGTCACCCACGAACTGGAGACCCTGCTCGACCGCATCCGCTGCGGCCAGATGCACCTGCGGCCGGACATGATCAGTTCCTTCCTCGAAGCCCGCGACGTGTTGCAGCGCCTGCTCGACGCCCATCGCAGCGGCAGTCCCGACCCCGGGGTGCCGTTACTGGAGACGGTCGAGCGGCTGCGCGGCTGGCTGCGGGTGCCGGAGCAGGAAGCGGCGGAGGAAGGCTTCGGCCTGTTCGACGACGCGCCCGCCAGGGAAACCGCGGACGACGATGCCTTCGGCTTCTTCGACGAAGGCCCGGGCGCTCCGGAACGAGCGGCCGCGCCGGAAGCGTTCGGGCTCTTCGACGAGGCGCCCGGCGCACCGGCCGCGAGCGAAGCGTTCGGCCTCTTCGATGAGGCACCGGGTTCCCCACCGGCGGAGGAACGCGCCTTCGGCCTGTTCGACGGCGCCCCCGGCAGCCCCGCCGCGCCCAGTGCGCCCGCGCAAGCCGTCGCCGCGCCGGCCAGGGGCGCAGTCGCGCCCGTGCGTGGCGACGGCGAGTCCGGCTCGATCCGGGTCAGCGTGGAAAAGATCGACAGCCTGATCAACCTGGTCGGCGAACTGGTGATCACCCAGGCCATGCTCGGCCAGCTCGGCGAGCAGCTCGACCCGAGCCGCCACGAGCGCCTGCAGCACGCCCTGGCCCAGCTCGAACACAACACCCGCGACCTGCAGGAGTCGGTGATGTCGATCCGCATGCTGCCGATCAACTTCATCTTCAGCCGCTTCCCCAGGCTGGTGCGCGACACCGCCACGCGCCTGGGCAAGCAGGTCGAGCTGCACCTGCACGGCGAGCACACCGAACTGGACAAGAGCGTGATCGAGAAACTCAGCGATCCGCTCACCCACATCGTCCGCAACAGCATCGACCACGGCATCGAAACGCCCGCCGAACGCCTCGCCGCCGGCAAGCCGGCGAGCGGCACGGTGAAGCTCGCCGCCAGCCACCAGGGCGGCAGCGTGGTGGTGGAGGTTTCCGACGACGGTCGCGGCCTGTCGCGTCCACGCATCCTCGCCAAGGCCCGCGAGCGCAACCTGCCGGTGCATGACGGGATGAGCGACGCCGAGGTCTGGCAACTGGTGTTCATGCCCGGCTTCTCCACCGCCGAGACGGTCACCGAGCTGTCCGGACGCGGCGTCGGCATGGACGTGGTGAAGCGCAACATCGGTGCCATGGGCGGGCGCATCGACATCGACTCGGCGCCCGGCATGGGCACTCGCATCGGCATCCGCCTGCCGCTGACCCTGGCGATCCTCGACGGCCTGATCGTCGCCGTCGAAGCGGTCAACTACGTGATTCCGCTGACCTACATCGTCGAGTCGCTGCAGGCGCGCAGCGACGACGTGCGCGGCCTCGGCGGCGAAGACAACGCGATGATCCGCGTACGCGGCGAGTACCTGCCGCTGTTCAGCCTGCACGAGCTGTTGCGCATCGGCGGCGAAGCGCCGGCGCCGGAGCAGGGCATCGTGGTGATCCTCGAGTCCGAGGGGCGCAGCTTCGCCCTGCAGGTGGACGAACTGGTCGGCCAGCAGCAGGTGGTGATCAAGAGCCTGGAACAGAATTTCCGCCGCGTGGAGGGTATCGCCGGCGCCACCATCATGGGCGACGGCAGCGTCGCCCTGATTCTCGACGTCGATGCGCTGCCACGCCTGGCGGCGCGGGAGGACACCGCCGATGAACGGCACTGAGGCAAGCCAGGCGAACGGCCCGGCGCAGGAATACCTGACCTTCACCCTGGGCCGCGAGGAGTACGCCATCGACATCCTCCGCGTGCAGGAGATCCGCGGCTACGACCAGGTCACCGCGATCGCCAACGCGCCGCCCTTCATCAAAGGCGTGATCAACCTGCGCGGGGCGATCGTGCCGATCGTCGACCTGCGCATCAAGTTCCACCTCGCCGAGGTCACCTACGACCCGTTCACCGTGGTGATCATCCTCAACATCGGCCGGCGCATCGTCGGCGTGGTGGTGGACTCGGTATCCGACGTGATCGCCCTGGGCGGCGACGCGATCAGGCCGCCGCCGGAGTTCGGCGCCAGCTTCGACACCGAATACCTGCTCGGCCTGGCCACCGCGGGCGAGCGCATGTTGATCCTGGTGGACATCGAAAGACTGATGACCAGCCGCGAAATGGCGCTGGTCGACGAAGCCGCGGCCTGAGCGGCGCCAACGAGGGATAGGCAGGGGATATCGAAATGGGTCTGTTCAATGCACATGCGGTGGCGCAGCAACGCGCCGACCGGATCGCCACGCTCCTCCAGTCGTTCGCCGACGGCCAGCTCGACACCGCCGTCGGCGAGGCCCCGGCGCCCGGCTACGAGCGTCTCTACGACAGCCTGCGGGCGCTGCAGCGGCAACTGCGCGAACAACGCGCCGAACTCCAGCAGGTGGAAAGCCTGGAGGCGGGGCTGGCGGAGATGAGCCGCCAGCACGAAGCCGGCTGGATCGACCAGACGATTCCCGCCGAACGCCTGGAAGGTCGCGCGGCGCGCATCGCCAAGGGCGTCAACGAACTGGTGGCCGCGCACATCGCGGTGAAGATGAAGGTGGTCAGCGTGGTCACCGCCTACGGCCAGGGCAACTTCGAGCCGCTGATGGACCGCCTGCCGGGCAAGAAGGCGCAGATCACCGAAGCCATCGACGGCGTTCGCGAGCGCCTGCGCGGGGCCGCCGAGGCGACCTCGGCGCAACTGGCCACGGCGGCCTACAACGCGCGGATCAAGAGCGCGCTGGACAACGTCTCGGCCAACGTGATGATCGCCGACAACGACCTCAACATCATCTACATGAACCGCACCGTCAGCGAGATGCTCGGCCGCGCCGAAGCGGATATCCGCAAGCAACTGCCGAACTTCGACGCCGGCCGCCTGATGGGCGCCAACATCGACGTGTTCCACAAGAACCCGGCGCACCAGCGGCACCTGCTGGCCAACCTCACCGGCGTGCACAAGGCCGAGCTCAACCTCGGCGGCCGGCGCTTCTCCCTCGACGTGGTGCCAGTGTTCAACGACGCCAACGAACGCCTCGGCTCCGCCGTGCAATGGACCGACCGCACCGAGGAACACCGCGCCGAGCAGGAAGTCTCGCAACTGGTGCAGGCGGCGGCCGCCGGCGACTTCAGCAAGCGCGTCGAGGAGGCCGGCAAGGAAGGCTTCTTCCTCAGGCTGGCGAAGGACCTGAACAGCCTGGTGGATACCGCCGACCGCGGCTTGCGCGACGTCTCGCGGATGCTCGGGGCGCTGGCCCAGGGCGACCTCACCCAGCGCATCGAGGCCGACTACCAGGGCACCTTCGGCCAGCTCAAGGACTTCTCCAACGAGACCGCGCTGAGCCTGTCGCGGATGCTCGGGCAGATTCGCGAGGCCGCCGACACCATCAACACCGCCGCCAGCGAGATCGCCAGCGGCAACGCCGAACTGTCGGCGCGCACCGAGCAGCAGGCGTCGAGCCTGGAGGAAACCGCCTCGAGCATGGAAGAACTGACCAGCACGGTGAAGCTCAACGCCGAGAATGCCCGCCAGGCCAACTCGCTGGCGGCCAATGCCTCGGAAGTGGCGACCCAGGGCGGCACCGTGGTGCAGAAGGTGGTCAGCACCATGTCCTCGATCAACGAGTCGGCGCGCAAGATCGCCGACATCATCGGGGTGATCGACGGCATCGCCTTCCAGACCAACATCCTCGCCCTCAACGCCGCGGTCGAGGCAGCCCGCGCCGGCGAGCAGGGCCGCGGCTTCGCGGTGGTCGCTGGGGAAGTGCGCACCCTCGCCCAGCGTTCCGCCGCCGCGGCCAAGGAGATCAAGACGCTGATCTCCGACTCGGTGGACAAGGTGGAGAACGGCAACACCCTGGTGGCCCAGGCCGGACAGACCATGAGCGACATCGTGGTAGCGATCCGCCGGGTCACCGACATCATGTCGGAGATCGCCGCCGCCTCCGCCGAGCAGAGCACCGGCATCGAAGAGGTGAACAGCGCGGTCTCGCAGATGGACGACATGACCCAGCAGAACGCCGCGCTGGTGGAGGAAGCCGCGGCCGCCGCCGAGGCCATGCAGGAGCAGGCGGGCCTGCTCAACCAGTCGGTGGCGGTGTTCAGGCTGGACACTCCGCCGAGCGTGGTCCAGCTCGCCAGCGCGCGGCCGTCCGCGCCACGCCCCAGCGCGCCGGCGCCGCTGGCCCGCAGCGGCATGGCGCGGGCCAGCAAGGCGCGCAAGGAAGACGGCTGGGAAGAGTTCTGAGACCACGCCGCGCCTCCGCCAGGCGGAGGGCGGCAAGCCCTTAGGGTCGACCAGGGAAACCCGACGCCAATGCCCACCTCCACGCCTTCGCCGGTGTTCGGCAACCAGGAGTTCCACTACACCCGCGAGGACTTCCAGCAAGTACGCGAGCGGCTCTACCGGCTGACCGGCATCAGCCTGGCCGAGAGCAAGGCGCAACTGGTCTATAGCCGCCTCTCGCGGCGCCTGCGCCTGCTGCGGCTGGGCAGCTTCGCCGAATATTTCATCCACCTCGACCGCGAGCCGGGCGAGCAGCAATTGTTCGTCAACGCGCTGACCACCAACCTCACCGCATTCTTCCGCGAACGCCACCACTTCCCCCTGCTCGCCGACCTCGCCCGCCGCCAGTTGCAGCGGCATCGCCCGCTGCGCATCTGGTCGGCGGCGGCGAGCACCGGCGAGGAACCCTATTCGATCGCCATCACCCTGGTGGAGGCGCTGGGCAGCTTCGATCCGCCGGTGAAGATCGTCGCCTCGGACATCGACACCGGGGTGCTCGACTGCGCCCGCCTGGGCGTCTATCCGCTGGAACGCCTGGAGCAGATGCCGGCGCCGCTGAAGAAACGCTTCTTCCTCCGTGGCACCGGGCCCAACGCCGGCAAGGCGCGGGTGGTGGAGGAACTGCGGCAACTGGTGGAGTTCCGCCAGATCAACCTGCTGGAAGCGGACTGGTCGATCGCCGGGGAACTCGACGCGATCTTCTGCCGCAACGTGATGATCTACTTCGACAAGCCGACCCAGACCCGCCTGCTGGAACGCATGGTGGCCCTGCTGCGGCCGGAGGGCCTGTTCTTCGCCGGGCATTCGGAGAACTTCGTCCACGCCAGCCACCTGGTGCGGCCCGTCGGCCAGACCGTCTACAGCCCGGCCTGATCGCGATGAATCTCCAGGCCCGGGAAGGCGCGCCGCTGAACCGCTACTACGATCCGTACTTCGCCTGCGATGCGGTGAAGCTGTTGCCCGGCGAATACTTCGCCAGCGGCGAAGACCTGGTGATCGTCACCGTGCTCGGCTCCTGCGTCTCGGTGTGCCTGCGCGACCCGCTCAACGGCATCGCCGGGATGAACCACTTCATGCTCCCCGAGCGCGGCCTCGGCGGCGACCCGGCCTCGCCGTCGGCGCGCTACGGCAGCCACGCCATGGAACTGCTGATCAACCGCATGCTGGCCCTCGGCGCCAGCCGCGAGCGCCTGCAGGCCAAGGTCTTCGGCGGCGGCTCGGTACTGCGCCAGATCAGCGCCGCCATCGGCCAGCGCAACGTCGAGTTCACCCTCGACTACCTGGCCACCGAGCGTATCCCGCTGCTCGCCAGCGACGTGCTGGAGGCCTTCCCGCGCAAGATCTACTTCTTCCCGCGCAATGGCCGGGTCCTGGTGAAGTCCCTGGTGGAGCTGAAGAACGACACCGTGCTGCAGCGTGAACGCGACTACCGCCGCCGTATCGATCGCAACGCGGACGGCGGCCCCATCGACCTGTTCTGACTCTCCGGGAGAGCCCGCCATGCCCATCAGTGTCCTGGTCGTCGACGATTCCGCCCTGATCCGCAGCCTGCTCAAGGAGATCATCCAGGCCGACCCGGAGCTACGCCTGGTCGGCTGTGCGCCGGATGCCTTCGTCGCCCGCGACCTGATCAAGCAGCACGCGCCGGACGTGATCAGCCTCGACGTGGAAATGCCGCGGATGGACGGCCTGACCTTCCTCGACAAGCTGATGAAGGCGCGGCCGACCCCGGTGCTGATGATCTCCTCGCTCACCGAGCGCGGTTCCGAAGCCACCCTGCGCGCGCTGGAACTGGGCGCGGTGGACTTCATCGCCAAGCCCCGGCTGGGCATCGCCGAAGGCATGCAGGCCTATGCCGAGGAAATCCGCGCCAAGCTCAAGACCGTCGCCCGCGCCCGCCTGCGCCGCCGTGCGGCGGACGCGCCGGCGCCGCCGGAAAGCGCAGCGCCGCTGCTCAGCACCGAGAAGATCATCGCCCTCGGCGCCTCCACCGGCGGCACCGAGGCGCTCAAGGAAGTGCTGCTCGGCCTGCCGGCGCACAGTCCCGGAGTGGTCATCACCCAGCACATGCCTCCCGGCTTCACCCGCAGCTTCGCCGAGCGCCTGGATCGCCTGACCCGGCTCAGCGTCAGCGAAGCGCGCGACGGCGACCGCATACTGCCCGGCCACGCCCTGGTCGCGCCGGGCGACCACCACATGGAGGTGCAGCGCTCCGGCGCCAACTACGTGGTGCGTTTGAACCGCCAGGCGCAGGTCAACGGCCACCGCCCGGCAGTGGACGTGATGTTCGAGTCGCTGGCTCGCTGCGCCGGGCGCAACCTGCTCGCCGGCCTGCTCACCGGCATGGGCAAGGACGGCGCGCGCGGGCTCCTGGCGATCCGCCAGGCCGGCGGCTACACCCTGGCCCAGGACGAGGCTACCTGCGTGGTCTACGGCATGCCCCGCGAAGCGGTGGAACTGGGCGCCGCGGAAGACGTGCTGCCGCTCGAACGGATCGCCGCCGCGCTGCTCCAGCAAGCCGCCCGGCGCGGCAGCGGCAACCGCC
>NZ_SCND01000179.1:0-11935 GCF_005503585.1 Pseudomonas sp. 2VD | reverse complement strand
GAGCAACCAGGGCGGCGGCAGCCCCACCAGCGGCAGCGGCGGGCAGAGCGGCAGCGGCCGGGTGGTGCTGTATACCGTGCTGGTCGACGTGGACAACGGCGACCACCAACTGATGGCGGAAATGACCGCCCAGGTGTTCTTCGTCGCCGCCACCGCGGAAAACATCCTCACCGCGCCGGTCGCCGCCATCCACGACGACGGCAAGGGCGGCCAGGTCGCCTGGGTGGTCGGCAGCAACGGCAAGCCGCAGAGCCGCCAGATCAGGACCGGCATCAGCGACCGCCTGCGGGTACAGGTGCTTGCCGGCCTGGAGGAAGGCGACCGCCTGCTGATGGCCGCTCCCGACGGCAGCGACAGCTGATGGAAAACGCCACGCAACCCGTCCCCCTGATCGAACTGCGCGACATCCGCAAGCGCTACGGCGGCAATGGCACTCCGGAAGTCGAGGTACTCAAGGGCGTATCGCTGTCGATCCACGCCGGCGAGTTCGTCGCCATCGTCGGCGCCTCCGGCTCCGGCAAGTCGACCCTGATGAACATCCTCGGCTGCCTCGACCGGCCCAGCTCCGGCAGCTACCACTTCGCCGGCCACGACGTCGCCGAACTGGACAGCGACGAGCAGGCCTGGCTGCGCCGCGAGGCATTCGGCTTCGTGTTCCAGGGCTATCACCTGATCCCCTCCGCCTCGGCCCAGGAAAACGTCGAGATGCCGGCGATCTACGCCGGCACCCCGGCGAGCGAGCGGCACACCCGTGCGCGGGCCCTGCTCGAACGCCTGGGCCTGGCCGAGCGCACCGCCAACCGTCCGCACCAGTTGTCCGGCGGCCAGCAACAGCGGGTGTCGATCGCCCGCGCGCTGATGAACGGCGGCCATATCATCCTCGCCGACGAACCCACCGGCGCCCTCGACAGCCACAGCGGCGCGGAAGTCATGGCGCTGCTCGACGAGCTGGCCAGCCAGGGCCACGTGGTGATCCTGATCACCCACGACCGCGACGTCGCCGCCCGCGCCAAGCGCATCATCGAGGTGCGCGACGGCGAGATCGTCAGCGACAGCGCCAACGACGAGCGCCCGGCGCAACCGAGCGCCGGCGTCGAGCGCCACCTGCAGGCCGACGATCTCAGCCAGCGCCTCGCCGAGGGCAGCAGCGAACCCTCGGGGGCCTGGCGCGCCGAACTGCTGGAGGCGGTGCGCGCCGCCTGGCGGGTGATGTGGATCAATCGGTTCCGCACCGCGCTGACCCTGCTCGGGATCATCATCGGCGTCGCCTCGGTGGTGGTCATGCTCGCCGTCGGCGAGGGCAGCAAGCGCCAGGTGATGGCGCAGATGGGCGCGTTCGGCTCGAACATCATCTATCTCAGCGGCTACTCGCCGAACCCGCGCGCGCCGATGGGCATCGTCAGCAGCGACGACGTCGCCGCCATCGCCACCCTGCCCCAGGTGAAGAAGGTCATGCCGGTGAACGGCGGCGAGCTGGTGGTGCGCTACGGCAACATCGACTACCACGCCTACGTCGGCGGCAACAACACCGACTTCCCGGAAATCCTCAACTGGCCGGTGGCCGAGGGCAGCTACTTCACCGAGCGCGACGAAGACGCCGCCACCACGGTCGCGGTGATCGGCTACAAGGTGCGCAAGAAGCTGTTCGGCAGCGCCAACCCGATCGGCCGCTACATCCTCATCGAGAACGTGCCGTTCCAGGTCATCGGCGTGCTCGCCGAGAAAGGCTCCAGCTCCGGCGACAAGGATGCCGACAACCGCATCGCCATCCCCTACTCCGCTGCCAGCATCCGCCTGTTCGGCACGCGCAACCCCGAGTACGTGATCATCGCCGCCGCCGACGCCCAGCGCGTGCACCAGGCCGAACGCGCCATCGACCAGTTGATGCTGCGCCTGCACCGCGGCCAGCGCGACTACGAGCTGACCAACAACGCGGCGATGATCCAGGCCGAGGCGAAGACCCAGAACACCCTGTCGCTGATGCTCGGCTCGATCGCCGCGATCTCCCTGCTGGTAGGCGGGATCGGCGTGATGAACATCATGCTCATGACCGTGC
The DNA here is from genome assembly GCF_005503585.1 of Pseudomonas sp. 2VD. Lineage (NCBI taxonomy): Bacteria > Pseudomonadati > Pseudomonadota > Gammaproteobacteria > Pseudomonadales > Pseudomonadaceae > Pseudomonas > Pseudomonas sp. 2VD. The sequence continues at coordinate 9,879 of NZ_SCND01000179.1, read as the reverse complement.
GCGAACGCACCCGCGAGATCGGCATCCGCATGGCCACCGGCGCCCGCCAGGGCGATATCCTCCGCCAGTTCCTCACCGAGGCGGCGATGCTCTCGGTGGTCGGCGGCCTGGCCGGGATCGCCCTGGCCCTATGCATCGGCGGCGTGCTGCTGCTCGGCCAGGTCGCGGTGGCCTTTTCCCTGTCGGCCATCGTCGGCGCCTTCAGTTGCGCGCTGGTCACCGGACTGGTGTTCGGCTTCATGCCGGCGCGCAAGGCCGCCCAGCTGGACCCGGTGGCCGCCCTGGCCAGCCAATGACGGACATGTCCATGAAGAATCTTTCCCTGATTTCCGCCTGCCTGCTGCTCGGCGCCTGCGGCAGCACGCCGGCGCCCCTCGACAGCGGCCTGGCCGCGCCCCCTCAGTGGCGCTACCTGGCGGCCGGGCGCAGCGATGCCAGCGACATCCGCCAGTGGTGGAAGGCCTTCGGCGCGCCGGAACTGGACAGCCTGCTGCAACGCGCCCTGCTGAACAGCCAGGACCTCGGCGCAGCGGTGGCCCGCGTGCGCCAGGCCCAGGCCTCAGCGGTGATCGCCGGCGCGCCGTTGCTGCCGGAGCTGAATGCGACGCTCGGCGCCAGCCGGCAGAAACTCCTGCGCGACTCGGGCTACAGCGGTACCGACGCGACCTCCGACAACGATGCCGTCGACTCCTTCTCCGCCGGCCTCAGCGCCAGCTACGAAGTGGACTTCTGGGGCGGTCGCCGGGCTGCCTACCGCAGTGCCCTGGAAAGCCTCAAGGCCAGCGAGTACGACCGCGCCACGGTAGAGCTGACCCTGCTCTCCGGCGTCGCCAACAGCTACCTGCAGGTATTGGCGCTGCGCGAACAGCAGCGCATCGCCAGGCTCAACCTGGACAACGCCGAGCACGTCCTGCGCCTGGTGGAGACCCGCCATGCCGCGGGCTCGGCCACCGCCCTGGAGGTCGCCCAGCAGAGCAGCCTGGTCGCCAGCCAGCGCAAGCAGCTGCCGCTGCTCGAGCAGCAGGCCCATGAGGCGCTGATTACCCTGGCCACCCTGATCGGCGAGCCGGTGCAGGCGCTACAGGTGGCCGAGCGGCCTTTCGACAGCCTGCGCTGGCCGGAGACCGGAGCGGGCCTGCCGAGCGAACTGCTCAGCCGCCGTCCCGATATCGCCAACGCCGAAGCGCAACTGGCCGCGGCCCAGGCCGACGTGCAGGTGGCGCGCGCGGCGCTGTTCCCCAAGCTGACCCTGAGCGCCTCGCTGTCGTCCGGCGCCAACCGCGCCGCCGACACTTTCCGCAACCCCTATTACAACCTGGGCGCCAACCTGCTCGCCCCGATCTTCAACCACGGCCGCCTGCGCGCCGAGCGCGACCGCAGCCTGGCGCGCCAGGAAGAACTGCTGGAAACCTACCGCAAGGCGATCCTCACCGCCTTTGCCGACACCGAACGCTCGCTGAACAGCATCGACGGCCTCGACCGCCAGTTGCACTGGCAGCAGCAGGAGCTGGAGCAGGCGCAGCGCGCCTTCGATCTCTCCGACAGCCGCTACCAGGCCGGCGCGGAAACCCTGCTGACGGTCCTCGAAACGCAACGCACGCTGTACGCGGCGCAGGATGCCGCCGTGCAACTGCGACTGGCCCGCCTGCAGGCCTCGGTCGGCCTGTACAAGGCCCTCGGCGGCGGCTGGCAGAGCGACCGCCAGGGTCTCGCGCGGAAAGACTGAGGCCCGCGTTGCGCGGGCCTCCTCCATCCTTACTCGCTCTTTCGCCGTTCAGCGCCTGAGCTGGTCGCGCGCCAGCTTCAGGTTGCGCGCGTACCAGGGCCGCCGCGGCGCACGCTTGAGCCAGCCGCTCAGTTGATCTTCTTCGCTGAAGATGATGCGCAAAGCCAGCTTCATGGTTTCCACGTCCAGCTCCACCGAGTTGCTGCTCGCCTGGACATCCGAAAGCCCGCATCCATGGGTCGCCGGGCCCAGCCAGGGATCGCCGACCTCGACCCATCGACCGGGCGCGAACCATTGGATGCCCTCCACTTCGCGGCGCTGCACTTCGCCAGGATGGAAACGCTCGTGGGCGCGATACCAGTCCTCGATGCGGTCGTCGATCCAGCCGTGGAACGACCAGAACACCGGATTCACATGGGAGGAAAACGGGTCGCCGAGGAAGTCGTTCTCCGGGCGGAACCAGCGCGGGGCAAAATCGGCCGGAAAACGGTCGGTCATGACCGGGGCGCCGTTGGAGGGGTCCCTCGTCACCGAGGCCCAGCGCATGTGCAGCCAGTCATGCATGCCCAGTTCCAGCTCCGAACCGAACTGGCCGAGGGTCAACTTCGCCAGGTACGCCGGGTCCTGGTACTGCGATTCCCAGACCAGGAAATTGGCATGGTAGGCCTCGGCGCTTTTCAGGCCATGCAGCCACTCGCTGTACTCGTCGTCATCCACTGCCACCCAGGCCGGAGGCACGGAAAACCCGTCCGGATTGTCGAAGTAACGGATGAAGCCGGGACGATCGTACTCCAGCGGCACCACAGGTCGCGGCAGACGCTCCCAGGACGGCAGGTCCTGCATGGAACGCGCAGTATGCAGCATGTGCCGGTGCATGAAAAAGAAGTCGATACCCGAGGCGTTGCGATCCTTGCGTGGCCCTCGCGCATCGCGTTCGCGGTCCAGCGGGCCGGGCTGCCAACCGACTCCGCGCAACGCATTGCGTTGTTTTTCCGAAAGCCGATGCCATTTGTCCCGCGAAGCGTGCCATAGCTGGTGGAACAGTCGGTGCTGCGGCGACACCAGCCAACCGAGAAGTTTCTCGTTGAGCACGATGCGCTCATGGGCCAGGGGGAAGTGACGCTTTACCGCAACGAAGCGAAAATCCTCGTTCGGCGACAGCGGCGAACGCTCCAGGCGCTGTATGCGTCCGCTCAGAGTTCCGTCGCCCGCGTTCGCATAGTCTGCCCAGACCTCGTCGAACACCGCCGAGCAATCGTGAGTCGGTGCCACGGAACCGCTCGCCTGGTCCACCAAACGCCAGCGGATGCTTGCAGAACTGGCTCCGAGCAAGTCGCCAAGCACACGAAAGCGCGGCGGCTCCACCGCGAGGAGACGTTCAGGAGTATCCAGGTAGCCAATCAGGCCGCGTCCCTTGGGTGCCACGTCCAGCACCAGTTGCAAGCCCTCCCGAGGCAGCCCGGGCAGTTCGGCATCACCGCCTACCAGGCGCAGATCCCAGAGACCGCGCAGGCGGTCGCCCAGTCGTATGCCATCGGTAGCCGCCAGGTCGAGCGAAGCCTCGTCAGGCGTCTGCGGCTCCTCTTCGCGGGTCAGATGACGATGTGTGTAGTAAGCCACCGGCAGCGCCGCCGCCCCGGTAAGGGCCAGGCCCGCCATGAATCCGCGTCGAGAAACCGTCATCGTCCTACCTGTATCAACCGTGAAGCTCGCTTTATCCAGCTAGAACGTTCCTTCCGTCGGCAAATTTACCGCCCACATGCCGTTCCACAGGCAACTCGACAATCCCTCCCGCGGCGCTAAATTTTCCCGCTCCGGCCTCGTCCCACCCTGACAGGTGAGTCCGCTTCGGCAGACGCTCATCCGCGCTTTCGATCTCGAACCTGACTGGGACGGCAATGACTAGAACACGCACACGCAAGGCCCTCTACCTCGGCTTGCCGATCTTCCTCATCCTCGTCGGCGGCGGCCTGCTGGCCTGGAAGACCTTCGGCCCGAGCGAAGCGGGCTACCCGCGCAAGGTCATGAAGCACGCCGAGGAGTTGCATGAGCGCATCCTCTCCTTCGATAGCCGGATCACCATCCCGCCGGACTTCGGCACCGAAGGCAACGAGTTCGACAAGGACGGACCGAACCAGCTCGACCTGGTCAAGGCGGGCCGCGGGCGCCTGTCCGGCGCTGCCCTGGCGATCTTCGGCTGGCCGGAGATGTGGAACGGCCCGAACGCGCCACACAAGCCGACCCCGGGATTCGTCGACGAGGCTCGTCACCAGCAGGAAATTCGTTACAAGATTCTCACCGGCATGGTCCGCGACTTCCCCAACCAGGTCGGCATCGCCTACTCCCCCGAGGACTTCCGCCGCCTGGCCATGGAAGGCAAGTTCGCCATCGTCATGAGCATGCTCAACGCCTACCCGCTGGGCGACGACCTGTCCCAGCTGGACAAATGGGCCGCCCGCGGCGTGCGCATGTTCGGCTTCAATTATGTCGGCAACAACGACTGGTCCGACTCTTCCCGTCCCTTGCCGTTCTTCAACGACACGGCGGATGCCCTGGGCGGCCTCTCCCCGCTAGGCAAGCAGGCGGTCGAACGGCTCAACGATCTCGGGGTGATCATCGACGTCTCGCAGATGTCGACCAAGGCCCTGGAACAGGTCGCCGCCCTCAGCCGCGCGCCCATCGTCGCCTCGCACTCCGCGCCGCGCGCCCTGGTGGACATCAAGCGCAACCTCAGCGACCACGAGATGCAACTGATCAAGGACAGCGGCGGCGTGATCCAGGTGGTCGGCTTCCCCGCCTACCTGCGTCCGCTGAGCAAACCGACCCTGGACAAGCTCAACGCCCTGCGCGCGCGCTTCGACCTGCCACCCCTGGAAGGCCTGGACTATGCGCTGATGCCGGGCGATCCGATCATCACCATCTGGCCGGAACAACGCTTCGGTGAATACGCCAGCGCCCTCTACGGCATCCTGGAGGAGGAGCCCAAGGCCGGCCTCAAGGAACTGGTGGACGCCATCGACTACACGGTGAAGAAGGTCGGCATCGACCACGTGGGCATCAGCTCGGACTTCAACGACGGTGGCGGCGTGGACGGCTGGAAGGATGTCAGCGAAATCCGCAACGTCACTGCCGAACTGATCACCCGCGGTTATTCCGATGCCGACATCGCCAAGCTCTGGGGAGGCAACTTCCTGCGCGCCTGGGGCGAAGTGCAAAAACGCGCCAAGCCGACAGCTACCCCCTGACCACGCCGCAACGGACCTCCCGATGAACGACCGTCGTACCTTTCTCAAGCAGGCCGGCATTCTCGCCGCCGGCCTGCCGCTGCTTTCCGCTGCCCAGTCGCTCCGCGCCGAAGGCGCACCGAGCGACGCCGGCAATAAGTGGAAAGCGCTGCGCCAGCAATTCGATCTCGACCCGCAGTATCTGCACTTCGCCAACTTCCTCCTCACCTCCCACCCTCGGCCGGTGCGGGAGGCCATCGAGCGCCTGCGGGTCCGCTTCGACCGCAACCCGGGCGAAGCGGTGGACTGGCATCGCGAGGAAATCTGGAAATACGAGGACGAGGCTCGCGCCTGGGCAGGTCGCTACTTCGCCGTGCAACCTGGCCAGGTGGCGCTCACCGGCAGCACCACCGACGGCCTGGCGGCGATCTACGGCGGCCTGCTGGTGCAGCCGGGCAAGGAGATCCTGACCTCCTCCCACGAGCACTACTCCACCTACACCACCCTGGAATACCGGCACAAGCGCATGGGTACCCAGGTCCGCGAGTTCCCGCTGTTCAAGGACCCGCATCGGGTTTCCGCCGACGAGATCCTGTCCAGCATCGCCGCTCAGATCCGCCCGCAGACCCGGGTGCTGGGCATGACCTGGGTGCAGTCGGGCAGCGGCGTGAAGCTGCCGATCCGCGAGATCGGCAAGCTGGTGCGCGAACTCAACCAGAAGCGCGACGAACAGGACCGGATCATCTACGTGGTCGACGGCGTGCATGGTTTCGGTGTGGAAGACGTCAGCTTCGCCGACTTCGACTGCGACTACTTCATCGCCGGCACCCACAAGTGGCTGTTCGGTCCGCGTGGCACCGGGGTCATCATCGCCCGCTCGGAACAGCTCCAGGAGCACTTGGTGCCGAGCATCCCGACCTTCTCCCGCGCCGACAACTTCGGCACCCTGATGACCCCTGGCGGCTACCACGCCTTCGAACATCGCCTGGCCCTGGGCACGGCCTTCGAGCTGCACCTGCAGTTGGGCAAGGCCGAGGTCCAGGCGCGTATCCACCAGCTCAACGCCTACCTCAAGCAGCGCCTGGGCGAGCATCCCAAGGTCCGCCTGGTCACGCCGACCAGCCCCGAGCTGTCTTCGGGCTTCACCTTCTTCCGCGTCGAAGGCCGCGATTGCGAGGCGGTCGCCAAACACCTGATGGCGCACCGGGTAATCAGCGACGCCGTGGATCGTGATGTCGGCCCGGTGGTGCGCCTGGCGCCGAGCCTGCTGAACGACGAGGCGGAGATCGACCGGGTGCTGGAAATCCTCGCCCCGCAACTCGCCTGACCCCTTTCGCCACTCAACGAGAACCGCCATGCACGCATTATCGCCCCTGGCCCTGGCCGCACTGATCGTCGCCACCGCCCCCGCCTTCGCCGACGAAGCGAAGAAACCCGGCACGGTGTTCAAGGATTGCAAGGACTGCCCGGAGATGGTCGTACTGCCCGCCGGCAGTTTCACCATGGGCACCCCGGACGACGAGGTCGGCCGCCAGCCCGACGAGGGCCCGCTGCACGACGTGACCTTCGCCAAGCCGTTCGCCATCAGCCGCTACCAGGTCACCGCCGGCGAACTGGACGCCTACCTGAAGACCACCGGCGTCAAGCTGGCCGACGGCGATACCCGCCCCGGCCGCGAATGCATCGCCGGCAAGCCGCGCTACCAGCAAGGCCCTCGCCAGCCGGCGGTGTGCGTCGACTACAACGACGTGAAGAACTACGCCGCCTGGCTGTCAAAGAAGACCGGCAAACACTACCGCATGCTCAGCGAGGCCGAGCGCGAGTACGGCGCCCGCGCCGGCAGCGCCGGCCCCTTCCCCTTCCCGTTCGACGAAGGCAAGGAATACAGCATCGCCAAGCACGCCAACACCTACGGCGCCAGCGATGGCTACAACTTCACCTCGCCGGTGGGCAGCTTCCCGCCCAACGCCTTCGGCGTCTACGACATGCACGGCAACGTCTACGAGTGGGTCGCCGATTGCTGGCACGACCACTACAACGGCGCGCCGAGCGACGGCAGCGCGTGGATGGAGGACAAGTGCGAGCTGGTGCAGATCCGCGGCAACGACTGGGGCGAGCCGCCGATCTTCTCGCGCTCGGGCAACCGCAACAATGCGGCCCCCAGCGACCGCGGCGACTGGATCGGCTTCCGCGTGGCGCGCGAACTCTGATTCAGAATGAAGAAGGCCGGAGCGACGACACCGCTCCAGCCTTTTCGAACCCCTCGAAGGAACCGGGTTCAGAGCTTCTCGGCGAGCAGCGCCAGCCCTTCGTGCAAGGCCGGGAACAGGCTGTTGTTGAAGTTGTTCCAGCGCAGCTCGAGGATGGTGTCGTCGGGTGAAATCTCCGTTTTCAGCACATCATGGAACACTTCGCCGGAATCGATGCCATTGTCCACATAGTGGAACGATGCTCCGGTCCAGTACAGCGGCTCGACCGCGACCTTTTCCATGGTCGCCCAATCCACCACCTTCTCGCCCCGCGCTCCATACAACGCGTCCAGGGTCGCATAGGCGCCACGACGCTCGTAAGGCGAGTCCTCGCGCGTCACGCCAGGATGGATATTCATGATCCGCCGTGCGAACGGAGCGCCCGGGCGTACCAGCTCATCGAGGATGACCAGGAGCCCGTCCAATACCACCACATCGGCGCCCAGCTCCACCAGGGTGTCATGCAGGCGTCGCTCGAAATCGCTCTTGCCGGCCACATGCTCGGGGGTACCCCGCGGGTACCGGCGGTAGGTGGACGGCACGCTGAGCAAGAGGTCGTTCAGGGTCTTGCCTTGCACCTGCAGCTCTGCCGGATAGAACCATTGCTGCCCGGGACGATAGGCGAAACCGTAGTCCTTGATTTTTCCCTGGTCGCGAGGCAGCTCCGCGTCGTCGTCGTAGATCACGCCCACGAGCTCGTAGGCATCGCCCAGCGCAGTCTGGTTCAGCGCCTCCACCAAGGACTCCAGTACCGACTTCATGTACCGCTGTTCGCCCTTGTACGGCACGTACTGGCCGGCCTTGTCGGCCGCGGCGTTTCTCAGGGACCAGATATAGGCCAGTTTCCTTTTCGTCATTTCATCATTCCCAGGAGTGGATCGAGCGCCAGAGGAAGGCAGCGCCATGTCGAGTCGAAGCGCGCGTCGACCTGCGACGGGCGGGCGCGACACCTCTTCCTGATCTGCAACGAACGGCATCGCCTGCAATTTACGTGGAAGAACCTACGCCCCGCCGAACGCCGCTAAATACCGGGCATCCTGCTTCGTCTGTCTGCAAGGAGGCCGAGACGGGTGACGCATGCTCCTGGAGCCGGTCGCCGTCCGCATTCGCAGTGCCGCAACGAAAGCCTGCGCCAGGCCACCCCACTCAACCGTCCCATGCCTACCGGCCCAGCCGGGAGCGGCCATGGAACGATCCTGGGACCCCACCGACCTAGTACATCCGGGAAGCAACTATGACCAATCCCAAGCGCGGCGCCATTCGCGAACTGCTCGCCCTGCTCAGGCCCTTTCGAGCGATCGTGGCCGTCTCCATAGCACTGGGCATGGCCGGCGGCCTTGCCATCACCCTGCTGCTGGCCAGCATCAACAACGCCTTGCACTCGGAAAACGGCCTCGGCCAAGGCGTACTGCTGTCGTTCGGCGGACTCTGCCTGCTGGCATTGGTCAGTTCGATCGTCTCCGACATCGGTACCAGCTACGTCGGCCAACACATCATCGCGAAGCTGCGCAAGGAACTCGGCGAGAAAGTCCTCTCGGCGCCCATCGAGCAGATCGAGCGCTACCGGACCCACCGTCTCATTCCGGTACTGACACACGACATTGACACCATCAGCGACTTCTCCTTTTCCTTCACCCCACTGGCCATAGCCCTGACCATCACTTTCGGCTGCCTGGGTTACCTCGCCTACCTATCGGTCCCGATGTTCCTGCTGACAGTCGTCGCCATCGTCATCGGCACGGCAGCCCAGTACCTGGCGCGCTCCCGCGGTTTCAAAGGGTTCTATGCCGCCCGCGATCTCGAAGACGAATTGCAGAAGCACTACACCGCCATCGCTTCGGGCGCGAAGGAACTGCGCATCCACCGCCCCCGTCGCTATCGCATGCACACCGGCCGCATCAGCGAAACCGCGAACAACATCCGCGACCTCCACATCAGCTCCATCAATATATTCATCCTGGCCAAGACCTTCGGCTCGATGCTGTTCTTCGTGGTGATCGGTCTGGCGCTTACGCTCCAGGCCTACTGGCCTTCGTCCAATCCGGCCGCCATCACTGGCTTCGTGATGGTCCTGCTGTACATGAAGGGACCACTCGAACAGGTGGTGACCATCCTTCCCATCGTCAGCCGCGCCCAGGTCGCCTTCCAGCGGGTCGCCGAACTTTCCGAGCGTTTTTCCTCTCCCGAACCCCATCTTCTGCTCAGCGAACAGGAGGCCCCGGACAAGACCGTCGACAGCCTGGAACTGCGCGACGTTCGCTACAGCCCCCCCGCCGTCGAAGGCAGCGAACCGTTCCATCTGGGCCCTATCAATCTGCGTATCGCCCAAGGTGACATCGTCTTCATCGTCGGCGAGAACGGCTGCGGCAAGACGACCCTGATCAAGCTGCTGCTCGGCCTCTATCGCCCGCAGTCCGGCGAGATCCTTCTCAACGGAGAACCGGTCAGCGCGGAGACCCGCGACGATTACCGCCAGCTCTTCAGCACCATCTTCGCCGACTACTACCTCTTCGACGACCTGGTCCAGGGCAAGCAGGCTTCGTTGCAGAACGCGACCCAATATCTGCAACGCCTGGAAATCGCCCACAAGGTCAGCGTCATGGACGGCAACTTCAGCACCACCGATCTCTCCACCGGGCAGCGCAAGCGCCTTGCGCTGATCAATGCCTGGCTCGAAGAG
>NZ_SCND01000178.1:0-11961 GCF_005503585.1 Pseudomonas sp. 2VD | reverse complement strand
GCCCTGGCGCTGTTCCTCGCTGGAACTGCGCATCGGCGCGAACTCTTCCAGGCGGCGGGTGGCGATGCCACAGGCGCCGAGCACGCTGCGCACCATCTGCCGGTGCGCCGGCGGGCCCTTGAGGAAGCGCAGCCGCGACAGCGGCTGGTCGTGGCAGACCAGCAGGTCGGCGCTGCGCCCGCCCAGCAGTTGCTCCCAGTCCTTGTCCTGGGTGCCGCGGTAGCGGAAGGCGAAGCCCGGTTGCAGGGCGCGGTCGAAGAAACCCTGCAGCAGCGCCGGCAGGCCGCCCCACCAGACCGGGTAGACGAACACCAGGTGCTCGGCCCAGTGGATCTGCCGCTGCGCTTCCAGCAGGTCGGGTTCGAGCACCTGGCTCTGCTCGTAGCCTTCGTGGAGGATCGGGTCGAAGGCCAGTTCGCCCAGCTTCAGTTCGCGCACCACGTGATCCTTGCTGCGCGCGCCCTGGGCGTAGCATTCGGCGAGCAGGTGGCAGAAGCTCTTGCGCTTGGGCGAGCCGACGATCAGCAGGATGCGCTTGCCGTCGCCTTCCAGCGGGGTGGCGCCGGACTTGGCGGTTTCAACCATGGTGGCCGGCCTCCAGCATCTGCTCCGGCCGTACCCATTCGTCGAACTGCGCTTCGTCCAGGTAGCCCAGCTGCAGCGCCGCGGCGCGCAGGGTGGTGCCTTCGGCGTAGGCCTTCTTGGCGATTTCGGCGGCCTTGTCGTAGCCGATGTGCGGGTTCAGTGCGGTGACCAGCATCAGGCCGCGCTCCAGCAGGTCGGCCATGCGCTGGGCGTCCGGCTCCAGGCCGGCGACGCAATGCTTGTTGAAGTTGCGGCAGCCGTCGGCGAGCAGGCGGATGGACTCCAGCAGGTTGTAGACGATCACCGGCTTGAACACGTTGAGTTGCAGATGGCCCTGGCTGGCGGCGAAGGAAATCGTGCTGTCGTTGCCCATGACCTGGCAGGCCAGCATCGACAGCGCCTCGCACTGGGTCGGGTTGACCTTGCCGGGCATGATCGAGCTGCCCGGCTCGTTGGCCGGCAGCTTCACCTCGGCGAAGCCGGCGCGTGGGCCTGAGCCGAGCAGGCGCAGGTCGTTGGCGATCTTCATCAGGGCCACCGCCAGGCTCTTCAGGGCGCCGGAGAGGATGACCAGCGGCTCGTGGCCGGCCAGGGCGGCGAACTTGTTCGGCGCGGCGACGAAGGGCAGGCCCGATTCGGCGGCGATTTCCGCGGCGATGGCGTCGGCGAAGCCCTTCGGCGCGTTGAGCCCGGTGCCCACCGCGGTGCCGCCCTGGGCCAACTGGTAGACCGCCGGCAGCGCCGCGCGGATGGCGCGCTCGGCGTAGTCGAGCTGGGCGACGAAGGCCGAGAGTTCCTGGCCGAAGGTGATCGGCGTGGCGTCCATCAGGTGGGTGCGCCCGGTCTTGACCAGGCTGGCGTGCCGCGCCGACTGTTCGGCGAGACCGCCGGAAAGCTCGGCGATGGCCGGCAGCAATTGTTCGTGCACGGCCTTGGCGGCGGCGATGTGCATGGCGGTGGGGAAGCTGTCGTTGGAACTCTGCGCGCGGTTGACGTGGTCGTTGGGATGCACCGGCGACTTGCCGCCGCGCGGATTGCCGGCCAGTTCGTTGGCGCGGCCGGCGATCACCTCGTTGACGTTCATGTTGGTCTGGGTGCCGCTGCCGGTCTGCCAGACCACCAGCGGGAAGTGTTCGTCGTGGCGGCCTGCGAGGACTTCGTCGGCGGCCTGTTCGATCAGCCGGGCGACTTCCGGCGGCAGTTCGCCGAGGTGGTCGTTGACCCGCGCGGCGGCTTTCTTGATCAGCGCCAGGGCGTGGATCACGGCGAGCGGCATGCGCTGGCCGCCGATGGCGAAGTTCTCCAGCGAACGCTGGGTCTGGGCGCCCCAGTAGGCGTCGTCGGGCACCTCGATGGTGCCCAGGCTATCGGTTTCGGTCCGGCTCATGAGTGTTCTCCAGGGTGCGTATCCGGCAGTTTAGGCCTTCGCTCCCGCCTTGGGTTCCGCTGCCGTCGCTTCCTCGTGGGCATTTTTCGCCGCGCTGCGGGTCGGAAATAGATTGCCCGCCGCCGGCCTCACCAGCGCGCGCGGGTCGAACCGATCCAGCCGAGGGCGCCGTCCACCGGCACGCAGTCACCGTCGTCGTGGTGCAGGGTGCCGTTGAAACGGCCGAACCACTGGCGGGTATTGGCATAGAACAGGCCGACGCTGGGCCGCGCCTGGTGCAGCTGTTCGGGACGGAAGAGCAGCTCGACGCGACCGCAGGCGCTGTCCAGGCGCCATTCGGCCAGCGGGTCGCGAGGCTCGCGGATGTGCACGTCGTCGAGCACGCGGCTGAGCTTGCCGCCGAACCACAGGGCGTTCTCGCGCAGGTCGCTGGCTTCGGTCCAGCCGGTGCCGAAGTTGCCGGCGATGCCGCCGGGGGCGGCGAAGGCGGCGCGGGTCCAGTAGGTATGCAGCGGCCAGACGCCGCGGCCGAAGTCCAGCGCGGCGAAGCTCTGGCCCGCCTGGCAGTCGTAGCGTCGGCGGCCGAGCTGCAGGCAGCCGCTGATCGGCAGGCCGAGCTGGCGGCTACAGGCATGGAAGGTGTGTTCGCCCATCGGCACCACCAGGTTCACCGACTCCAGGTGCGACGGTCGTCGCACTTCCAGCGCCAGCTCCAGCGGCAGGCCGCCGAGGTCCGGGGCCTGGCCGGTGACGCGCAGGCGCCCGGGCTGTTCGTCGAAGCGCAATTGCAGGCGGGGATGCTCGAAGGCATGGCTGGCCTGCGGCTCGTCGGGCAACTGGCAGCCGAGGCCGAAGAAGCGGATCTGCGTGTGCGCTACCGCCTGGCCGCTGTCCAGGTCGAGGAAATAGGCGGCGCCGTAGGTCAGGTAGTCGAGGTCGGCGATGGTCAGCGAGAGCATCCAGCCGGGGCTGACGATGCACCAGTGGTTCCAGCGCTTGCGCCGGCCGAAGTGGCCGGGGATGTGGCAGAGCACCCGCGGCCGGGCGGACCAGCCGACCGCCCGGGGATCGAGCCGGCCGTGGCTGTCGCAGAGGTTGCGCAGGGGCGGGGGCGATACGGCGAGGGTATCGGCGGCGGTTCCGTTCATCTAACACATCCATGTGACAGGCTGACGCAAGCATGCCGGCTGCGGAAGGAAGGCGGCAAGTACCCACTACAGAACTGATAGTAGACGGCATGGAGCGGGCGGGCGCCGGATAGGATTCTCCCGATATTCGGCGCCGCGCTTGAGCGGATTTCGAACTTAGGCGCAGAATGTCGGGTCCCACGGACACATCTACCCAACCTCAAGGATTTTCCATGACCCGTCTTCGCCTCATCGGCAGCGCCGTGCTGCTCAGCCTCAGCTCCATGGCCATGGCCGATTCCGCCAGCCAGGCCGAGCAATTCCTCAAGCTGGTCCATGCCGACAAGCTGACGGTCCCGGTCTATGCCCAGGTGCAGCAGATGCTGGCCCAGCGCTTCGCCCAGGCCAAGGCGCCGGAGAGCAAGAAGGCGGTTCTCGAGCGTTACCAGGCCAAGGCCAATGCCGAACTGGACCGCGCCATCGGCTGGGACAAGATCAAGCCCGAGCTGATCAAGCTCTACACCACCAACTTCACCGAGTCCGAGCTGAAGGACCTGAATGCCTTCTACCAGTCGCCGCTGGGCAAGAAGGTGCTGGAGAAGATGCCGCGCCTGACCGCCGAATCCGCCCAACTGACCCAGGCCAAGCTGCAAGGCGCCGTCGAGCCGGTGAACAAGCTGATGGCCGACATGGACAAGGAACTCGGCGTCGCCGCGCCGGCCCAGAAGAAAAAGTGAGTCGTGATTCGCGATGAGCATGCGTGACCGTATCCAGACCGCCCTGCAGCCCCTCGATCCGCAACACGTCGAGGTGCTCGACGAGAGCCACATGCACAGCCGCGGGCTGGAGACCCACTTCAAGGTGGTGCTGGTCAGCCCGCAGTTCGCCGGGTTGAACGCGGTGAAGCGGCACCAGAAGGTATATGCCACCCTCGGTGGGTTGATGGGCGAGTTCCACGCCCTGGCGCTGCATACCTTCACCCCTGAGGAGTGGAGCCAGGCTGCGGTGCCGTCCTCGCCGACCTGCCGCGGCGGGAGCAAGCACGACATACCCTGAGACGGCGTCCGTCGCGGCGGGGTGCAGAGCCTGCCCCTGCTGCGCTAGACTACGCACCCAGCGCCGGCCTTCCGCCGGCGTTGTCGTTTCCATGGCGCCAGCGGCTGGCGCTTTTCGTTCCGGTCCGCCCTTTACGCGGGCGACCACCTGGAGGCTATATCCCCATGACATCCATCGTCGTGGCGGCGCTGTACAAGTTCGTGACTCTCGACGATTACGTGGCGCTGCGTGAACCCCTGCTGCAAACCCTGCTCGACAACGGTGTGAAAGGCACCTTGCTGCTGGCCGAGGAAGGCATCAACGGCACCGTCTCCGGTAGCCGCGAAGGCATCGATGCGCTGTTCGCCTGGCTGCGCAGCGATCCCCGGCTGGCCGATATCGAGCACAAGGAATCCTACTGCGACGAACAGCCGTTCTACCGCACCAAGGTCAAGCTGAAGAAGGAAATCGTCACCCTCGGCGTGCCTGGCGTCGATCCGAACAAGCAGGTCGGCCAGTATGTCGAGGCGAAGGACTGGAATGCCCTGATCAGCGATCCGGAAGTCCTGCTGATCGATACCCGCAACGACTACGAGGTGGCGATCGGCACCTTCGAGGGCGCGGTCGATCCGAAGACCAGGTCGTTCCGCGAGTTCCCCGAGTACATCAAGGCCCACTACGACCCGGCGCGGCACAAGAAGGTGGCGATGTTCTGCACCGGCGGCATCCGCTGCGAGAAGGCTTCCAGCTACATGCTCGGCGCCGGTTTCGAGGAGGTCTTCCACCTCAGGGGCGGCATCCTCAAGTACCTCGAAGAGGTGCCGCAGGAACAGAGCCTGTGGCGCGGCGACTGCTTCGTATTCGACAACCGCGTGACCGTGCGCCACGATCTTAGCGAGGGCGAGTACGATCAGTGCCACGCCTGCCGCAACCCGGTTTCGCTGGAAGACCGCCAGTCCGAGCACTACGTGCCCGGTATCAGCTGTCCGCACTGCTGGGACTCGCTGAGCGAGAAGACCCGCGCCGGCGCCCGCGAGCGGCAGAAACAGATCGAACTGGCGCGGCAGCGCAACCAGCCGCACCCGCTCGGTCGCGATCCGCGCCAGTCCACGCTGGAGAACTGAACCTTGGCCAAGGCCCGCCTGCTGTACGTGATGGACCCCATGTGTTCCTGGTGCTGGGGCTTCGCCCCGGTCGCCGAGGCGCTGTCCCGGCAGGCGGCCGCCGACGGCGTCGCTTTCCACCTGGTAGCCGGTGGCCTGCGCGCCGGCCACGGCGCGGCGCTCGACCCGAATACCCGCGGCTACATCCTCGGCCACTGGCAGACCGTGCTGCAGACCACCGGCCAGCCGTTCCGCTTCGACGACGCGTTGCCCGAAGGCTTCGTCTATGACACCGAGCCGGCCTGCCGGGCCCTGGTGGCGGCGCGCAGCCTCGACGAGGAAAGCGCCTGGCCGCTGGTGAGGGCGATCCAGCGGGCGTTCTACGCCGAGGGTCGCGATGTCACCCAGGCGGCGGTGCTCGCCGACCTGGCGGAAGCGGTGGGAATTCCACGCATCGAGTTCGCCGCGGTCTTCGACAGCGGCGAGGCGCGTGACGCCACCGCCGCCGATTTCGCCTGGGTCCAGGACCTTGGCATCGCCGGGTTCCCGACCCTGCTGGCCGAGCGCAACGGCCAACTGGCGTTGCTCACCAACGGCTACCAGCCGCTTGCCGAACTTTCACCCTTGCTCGGCCGCTGGCTGGAACGGGGCCGGCATGAGTGAGCGCGGAGACCGCCTGAGCTGGGCGGAGATTCGTCGACTCGCACTGCGCCACAAGAAAGCCCTGTTGCTCGCCAACCTGGTGGCGGTGCTGGCCACCCTCTGCACCGTGCCTATCCCCTTGCTGCTGCCGTTGCTGGTGGACGAAGTGCTGCTCGGCAAGGGCGACGGCGCGCTGCGTTTCATGGACCGCCTGTTGCCCGCCGACTGGCAGGTGGCGTTCGGCTACATCGGCCTGATGCTGGCGGCGACCCTCCTGTTGCGGGGGGCGGCGCTGGTGTTCAACGTGCTCCAGGCGAAGCTGTTCGCGCGGCTGTCCAAGGACATCGTCTACCGCATCCGCCTGCGTCTGATCGAGCGCCTCCGGCATATCGCCCTGGGCGAATACGAAACCCTCGGCGGCGGTTCGATCAGCGCCCACCTGGTGACCGACCTGGACACCCTGGACAAGTTCGTCGGGGAAACCCTCAGCCGCTTCCTGGTCGCCTTGCTGACGCTGCTCGGCACCGCCGCGATCCTGGTCTGGATGCACTGGCAGCTGGCCTTGCTGATCCTGCTGTTCAACCCGCTGGTGATCTGGTCCACGGTACAACTGGGCAAGCGCGTCAAGCACCTCAAGAAGCTCGAGAACGACAGCACCGCGCGCTTCACCCAGGCGCTCACCGAGACCCTCGAGGCGATCCAGGAAGTCCGCGCCGGCAATCGCCAGGGCTATTTCCTCGGCCGCCTCGGCCACCGCGCCCAGGAAGTCCGCGACTACGCCGTGGCCTCGCAATGGAAAAGCGACGCCGCCGGGCGCGCCAGCGGCCTGCTGTTCCAGTTCGGCATCGATGTGTTCCGCGCCGCGGCGATGCTTACCGTGCTGCTCTCGGACCTGTCGATCGGCCAGATGCTCGCGGTATTCAGCTACCTCTGGTTCATGATCGGTCCGGTCGAACAGCTGCTCGGCCTGCAATACGCCTACTACGCCGCTGGCGGCGCGTTGCAGCGGATCAACGAGTTGCTGGCGCGGGCCGACGAGCCGCGCTACCCGCCGCTGCGCGATCCGTTCGCCGGCCGCACGACCGTTGGCATCGAGGTGCGCGGGCTGGATTTCGCCTACGGCGAGGACAAGGTCCTGGAGCAGTTGGACCTGAACATCGGCGCCGGCGAGAAGGTTGCCCTGGTCGGCGCCAGCGGCGGCGGCAAGAGCACGCTGGTGCAACTGCTACTCGGCCTCTACAGTGCGCAGCGCGGCAGCATCCGCTACGGCGGGGTGCCCCTGGAGGAAATCGGCCTGGACTGCGTG
This sequence comes from Pseudomonas sp. 2VD, assembly GCF_005503585.1. Classification (NCBI taxonomy): domain Bacteria; kingdom Pseudomonadati; phylum Pseudomonadota; class Gammaproteobacteria; order Pseudomonadales; family Pseudomonadaceae; genus Pseudomonas; species Pseudomonas sp. 2VD. Next base: position 4,776 of record NZ_SCND01000178.1, on the reverse strand, counting down.
CGCGAACATGTCGCGGTGGTTCTCCAGCATCCGGCGCTGTTCAACGACAGCGTGCGGGCCAACCTGACCATGGGCCGCGAACGCAGCGACCAGGCCTGCTGGCGGGCTTTGGAGATCGCCCAGTTGGCCGACGGCGTGCGGCGCCTGCCGCAGGGGCTGGACACCGTGGTCGGGCGTTCCGGGGTGCGCCTGTCGGGCGGTCAGCGGCAGCGCCTGGCGATCGCCCGGATGATCCTCGCCGAGCCCAAGGTGGTGATCCTCGACGAGGCCACCTCGGCCCTCGACGCCGGTACCGAGTACGCCCTGCACCAGGCGCTCGGCGACTTCCTCGAAGGCCGCACCACATTGATCGTGGCTCATCGGCTGTCGGCGGTGAAGCAGGCCGACCGGGTCCTGGTCTTCGATGGCGGGCATATCGCCGAAGACGGCGACCACCAGCAACTGATCGCCGAAGGCGGCCTCTACGCCCGGCTCTATGGACATCTGCAACAGATGTGAGGCGCCAGGCTGTCGCCTGGCGGTTTTTCTCGTATATTCCATATAAGACATCCGGTTTTTATTGGCTGCGGCAATAAAAAACGCTGTCTGTTCCGCCAGGTGCAGGGCAGGTTCGGCAAACAGCCACTAAACTCCTACTGTTTGCCGGGTGTCCGCCTCCTCCAGCGTCGTGGCTGCCGGCAGGCAAGGCCTCGGGAGTTCTGCGACGGGATCTTGAGCGGCCGACAGGTGATGCAGTCAGGGGTGACGGAGACGGCACCCGATCGCTTAGCGCCAGTTTGAATGGTAGATGGAATGAGGCAGAACCGGACTCTCGACAAGCCCCGCCTGCTCGGCCTGGTATGGCCCTTCATCGTCGTGGTGCTGTTGCAGGCCATGCTGGCGGGCGGCAGTCTCTACGTCCTCTCCGCGGTGCGCAGCTATGTCGGCGGCGAAAGCCTCTGGTCGAAGGGCCAGAAGGATGCCATCTACTATCTCACCCTCTATGCCGACTCACGCGCCGACGAAGACTTCCGCCGCTACGAGGAGGCCATCGCGATCCCCCTCGGCGACCGCGAGATGCGCCTTGCCCTGGACCAGCCCGACCCGGACATCGAGGCGGCCCGCCAGGGCATCCTCAAGGGCGGCAACCATGCCGACGACGTTACCGCGATCATCTGGCTGTACCGCAACTTCCACGACTTCAGTTACTTCGAGCGCGCCATCGAGCTGTGGCTGGTGGGCGACAAGTACGTCATGGAACTGATCGACGTCGCCGGCAAGATGCGCGCGGGCATCGGCACCGGGCAGGCCAGTGCCGAGCAGGTGCAACAGTGGAAGACCGAGATCCACGCGATCAACGAGAAGGTCACGCCGGCGGCCAAGGCCTTCAGCGACGCCCTCGGCGAGGGCTCGCGGGCCTTGCTCAGGCTGCTGCTGGTGGCCAACCTGACCACCGCCAGCGTGCTCATCCTCCTGGCGTTCCTGCGTACCCGGCAACAACTGATGCAGCGCCAGGAAGTGGAGAACGCCCTCGATGCCGAGCGCGAACGGGCCCAGATCACCCTGGCCTCGATCGGCGACGGAGTGATCACCGCCGACACCCAGGGGGGCATTTCCTACCTCAACCCGGCCGCCGAGCAGATGACCAACTGGACGCTGGACAAGGCCCGCGGCCTGCCCCTGGCGTCGCTGTTCCGGATCGTCGACGAAAGCTCGCGGGAGGAGGGCATGCTGCTGATCGAGCAGATCCTCAGCGGCGAGATCGACGGCGGCCGCGAGCATTCCAAGCTGGTCCTGCGCCACGACGGCAGCAGCGTGCCGGTGACCCTGGTGGGCGCGCCGATCCATCGCGGCGGCGAGATCACCGGGGTGGTCCTGGTGCTTCACGACATGACCCGCGAGCGCCAGTACATGGCGCGCCTGTCCTGGCAGGCGACCCACGATGCGTTGACCGGGCTGACCAACCGCCGCGAGTTCGAGTATCGCCTGCAGATAGCGCTGGAACGCCTGGAGCGCAACAGCGGGCGGCACGCCCTGATGTTCCTCGACCTGGACCAGTTCAAGCTGGTCAACGACACCTGCGGCCACGCCGCCGGCGACGAACTGCTGCGCCAGGTCTGCACCCTGCTGCAACAAGGCTTGCGCGAGGGCGACACGCTGGCGCGGCTGGGCGGCGACGAGTTCGGCATCCTGCTGGAGAACTGCCCGGCGGAAAAAGCCGTGGAGATCGCCGACCATCTGCGCAAGACGGTCCAGGACCTGCACTTCACCTGGAGCGGGCAGCCGTTCAACTGCACCGTCAGCGTCGGCCTGGTGCACCTGCTGCCGGGTATCTCGACCCTCGAGGAGGCACTGCGCTCCGCCGACATGGCCTGCTACATGGCCAAGGAAAAGGGGCGCAATCGGGTCCAGGTGTTCCATCAGGACGACGTCGAACTGTCGATGCGCTTCGGCGAGATGACCTGGGTCCAGCGCATCCACCTGGCGCTGGAGGAAGACCGCTTCAGTCTCTATGCCCAGCCCATCGTGCCGCTGGGCGAAGGTGCGGAGGAGGGCTTGCACGTCGAACTGCTGCTGCGCCTGCGCGACGAGGGCGGGCGCCTGGTGCCGCCGCTGAGCTTCATACCCGCCGCCGAGCGCTACGGCCTGATGACGCTGATCGATCGCTGGGTGGTGGAGAATGCCTTCCGCACCCTCGTCGAGCGCGCCCAGGACCCTCGCGCCGAGCCGATCGGCACCTGCGCCATCAACCTCTCCGGCGCGACCATCGGCGACGAGTCGTTCCTGCAGTTCCTCACCGAGCTGTTCGCCCGTTACCGCATTCCGCCGCAGACGATCTGCTTCGAGGTCACCGAAACCGTGGCGGTTGCCAACCTGGCCAGCGCCATCCGCTTCATCAACGAGCTCAAGGACACCGGTTGTCGTTTCTCCCTGGACGATTTCTGCGCCGGCATGTCGTCCTTCATCTACCTCAAGCACCTGCCGGTGGATTACCTGAAGATCGATGGCAGCTTCGTCAAGGACATGCTCGAGGATCCCATCGATCGCGCCATGGTCTAGGTGATCAACCATATCGGCCACGTGATGGGCAAACGTACCATCGCCGAGTTCGTCGAGACCGTCGAAGTGATGGAGGCGCTGCGCGAGATCGGCATCGACTATGCCCAGGGCCTGGCCATCGGCGCGCCCCTGCCGTTCAGTCGCCAGCCTCCGGGCGCAGGGCTGGATGCCCAGGGCCTGTGGCCGAGCCTCGGACAGAACCTCCGGTAGGTGACCGCGGAGCGAAGAAAGAGTAGTTTCGCTGCTATGAGGCCGTTGCCGAGAAGAAGAGAAGGGAGACGGGTGTGAGCGAGTTCTTTGACCGTACGGGCCCCTTGCAGGAGGCGGGAAGCTATCCGCAGTGGGCGCAGCAACTGATCGTCGACTGCCAGGCGAGCAAGGACCGGGTTTCCGGCCACGAGCTGTACCGGCGCATGCGCGACGCCGAGCTGAGCCCGGCGCTGATGCGCCTGTACCTGATCGGCGGCTGGCCGGTGGTCGAGCAGTTCCCCTTGTACATGTCGCAGAACCTGCTGAAGACCCGTTTCGCCCGCCATCCCGGCGAAGACATGGCGCGCCGCTGGCTGATGCGCAATATTCGGGTCGAACTCAACCACGCCGACTACTGGCTGCACTGGGCCGAGGCCCACGGCGTGAGCCTGGCCGAGATCCAGGCGCAAGACGTGCCGGCCGAACTGCACGCGCTCAGCCACTGGTGCTGGCACACCTGCGCCAGCGACTCACTGCCGGTGGCCATGGCCGCCACCAACTACGCCATCGAAGGCGTCACTGGCGAGTGGTCGGCGCTGGTCTGTTCGAACGGCGTCTACGAAAACGCCTTCCCCAAGGAAGGCCGCAAGCGCGCCATGAAGTGGCTCAAGCTCCACGCCCAGTACGACGATGCCCACCCCTGGGAGGCGCTGGAGATCATCTGCACCCTGGCCGGCACCAATCCCAGCGCCGAGCTGCGCCGGCAACTGCGCGACGCGATCTGCAAGAGCTACGACTACATGTACCTGTTCCTCGAGCGCTGCATGCAACTGGAGGAGGCGCGCAGCGCCCGCAAGCTCGCGGTCGGCGCGGAGTAGTCTTGCGCGCAGCGGAATCCCGGCGTGTTCTGCCGGGATTCCGCTGGTCCTCAAGGCACCAGGATGATCTTCTCGCAGGTGCCTTCGTTCACTGCCCGGTACTGCTCAACGCCCTGCTCCAGCGGGACTTCCCGCAGCCCGTCCGGCAGCGGCAGGCGGCCTTGGTCGAACAGTTTGCCGAAGGCGTCGAGGAAGCCTGCGCAGGCTTCCACGCCATAGAGCAGCGAGTTGATCCCCACCACCGAGCCACCGCGACGGTACAGGTTCAACGCCGGCAGGCGCACATGGCCGTCGGCTGGTGCGGCGATGATCGCCAGGCGACCGAAGGCGGCCAGCGCCGGGACCGCCGCCTCGAGCCAGAAACCGGTCGTATCGAAGATCACCTCGGCCCCGCCGGGGAAGATCCCTTCCACCTGTGCCGCCAGTTCGGCCGGCTCGCCCAGCAGCAGCGCGGCGATGCCCTGCGCTTCCAGCGCCTGGCGTTGCTCCTCGCGCCGCACCGCGCCGATCGCTTCGGCCCCCAGGGCCTTGGCCAGCGCCAGCGCGGCCTTGCCGACCGCGCCGTTGGCGCCGATTACCAGGAGCCGGGTGCCGGCCTTGACCTGGCTGCGTTGCAGGGCGTCCCAGGCGGTGCTGTAGGGCACCCCGCAACTGGCGGCCTGGGCGAAGC
>NZ_SCND01000177.1:0-12038 GCF_005503585.1 Pseudomonas sp. 2VD | reverse complement strand
ATCTTCTTCATGCGGAGTAGCTCCTGCATAAGGTTGGCGCAAACAAAAAAGGCGTCCCGCTGTTGCCAGCAGGACGCCTTTGTCCAGGTCCCGTTCGGTCGGGAAACGCCGCCTCGTCGTTGAGGCAGGCGCTTTGTTGTCGATTGTCGGGAGAACCCAAGCAGGCGCCGTGCCAACTTGCGCTATTGCCTATCTCCATGGCCTTGCAGGGATAACGCGGGGCCTCACCGCGGTCTTTCTGCTCCGTGCCGGAGCGTATTGCACCGGGCTGGTGCCACTCAGCCCTTCAGCCAGACCAGGAATAGCGCCAGGTTGGCGGCCAGGGACAGCAGGGCGATGGCGCGCCAGGTCTGCAGCGGTTCGCGCTCCAGCAATGGGCGGGGTGCCGCGACCGGCAACGCTTCTCCCTGTTGCAGCGAGAGCAGCCATTCCTCGGCGGTCTCGAAGCGCTGTGCGGGGTCGCAGGCGACGGCGCGCAGCAGCAGGTCGTCGATCCAGGCCGGCAGGTCGGGGCGATAGCGGCTGGGCGGGACGGGGCGACCGAAGCGCGGGTGCTGGAAGGCTTCGATCTCGCCATAGGGATAGCGCCCGGTCAGCGCCTGGTAGAGGCAGACGCCGGTGGCGTAGAGATCCTGGCGCACCGAGGGCGAGGTGCCGGAGAAGCACTCCGGCGCCAGGTAGCTGGGCGTACCCGGTAGCAGATGGGGGTCTTCGCGCGACAATCCCGGACACCAGGCCAGGCCGAAATCCAGCAGGCGCAGCTCGCCGTCGCGGCCGAGGTGGAGATTTTCCGGCTTGAGGTCGCGGTGCAGCAGGTTGCGTCGATGCAACTGGCCAAGCCCGCGCAGCAGCTGGTTGGCCAGCCCCAGCCACTCCGGCAGCGACAGCGGGCCATGGTTGCGCAAGCGCTCGGCGAGAGTCTCTCCGGGGTGCTCGCGCATCAGGTAATACAGATGCTGGCGTTGCGCCAATCCGTGCAGCTCGGGGAAATGCCGGCCCTGGACGCGGCGCAGGAACCATTCCTCGAGCAGCAGGGCCTGGGTTGCCAGCGGATCGTCGGCACGTGCGGCGGGAAGGGTCTTCAGCAGCCAGGGTTGGCCCTGGCCATCCTCGACCCGGTAGAGCAGGGACTGGCGGGATTCGCCGAGCAACTGCCGGACCCGCCAGCCTTCGAAGAGCTGGTCGGGCTTCAGCGGTGGCGGCAGTGGCCAGTGGCCCAGTTGCGCGAGGGCGTCGCCGAGGCTGCCTGCGGGCACGGCTTCCACGCGCACCAGCAGGGCGCTGGCGTTGTCCTGGCTGCCTGCCAGGTGGGCGGCGCGAACCAGAGCCTCGGCGCTGCGCTGCGGCTCTTCGGCGTTGCGCAGGATGCTGCGGATGCCGCTGTCGCCCAGCGTCGCCCAGACGCCGTCGCTGACCAGTAGCCACTGGCTGCCGGGCTCCAGATCGCCTTCCAGATAGTCGACCACCAGATGCTGGTCCAGTCCCAGGGCGCGGGTCAGCACGTGTTGCATGTGCGGCTGTTCCCAGACGTGGTCGCTGGTCTGCCGGAGCAACTCGCCGTCGCGCCACAGGTAGGCCCGGCAATCGCCGACGTGGGCAAGGGTGTAGCGGGTGCCGCGCAGCACCAGGGCGGTGAGGGTGGTGAGCAGCGGCTGGCCGCCGCCGTTGGCCTGTAGCCAGCGGTTCTGCGCCAGCAGCAGGCGGTCCAGGGACTGCACGATGGCCCAGGTTTCCGGAGTCGCATAGTAATCCAGGGCCAGCGCTTGCAGGCTGCTGCGCGCCGCCAGGCCGCCATCGGCGCACTGGCTGACACCGTCGGCGATGGCCAGCAGGTGTCCCTTGCTGGCGGCCAGGGCCGGCGCCGGGGTGACCACCCGCAGCGCGTCCTGGTTTTCCGTGCGAGGCCCGCAGGCGCTGGCCTCGCCGATGCTCAGTCGCAGCCCCACGCTCAGACCCGCGCGGCGGTAACCGCGGCCGAGCCCCAGGTGGTGCGCCAGCGCCGCTTCACCCCGTGGAGGCCGAACCAGGCCAGCACGCCGAGACTGGCGAACAGCCACAGGCCGAGCTGGTAGTCGCCGGTGCTTTGCTTGATCGCGCCGAGGCCGGCAGTCAGGCAGAAGCCGCCGATGCCGCCGGCCATGCCGATCAGCCCGGTCATCACGCCGATTTCCTTGTGGAAGCGCTGCGGTACCAACTGGAACACCGCGCCATTGCCGGCACCGAGACTGAGCATGGCGACCACGAACAGGCCGAGGGCGGCCATCGCGCTGGACAAGTGGAAACCGACCGCGGCGATGCAGATGGCGGCCAGGGTGTACACCATCAGCAGGCTGCGGATGCCGCCGATGCGATCGGCGAGGGCGCCACCGAGCGGGCGCATCAGGCTGCCGGCGAAGACGCAGGCGGCGGTGTAGTAGCCGGCGGTCACCGGGTTCAGGCCGTACTGGTCGTGGAAATAGCCGGGCAGGGTGCTGGCCAGGCCGAGGAAGCCGCCGAAGGTGACGCTGTAGAAGAACATGAACCACCAGCTGTCGCGGTCGCCGAGGGCTTTCAGGTAATCGCCCATGGCCTTGGGCGCCGGCCGCTGCGGGGCGTTGCGCGCGACCATGGCGAACACCAGGAGGGTCAGGACGAGCGGCAGCAGGGCGAAGCCGAACACGTTGTTCCAGCCGAACGCGGCGGCCAGGCCGGGGGCGAAGAGGGCGGCGAGCACGGTGCCGGAGTTGCCCGCGCCGGCGATGCCCATGGCCTTGCCCTGGTGTTGCGGCGGGTACCATTGCGATGCGAGCGGCAGGGCCACGGCGAAGGATGCCCCGGCGAAGCCGAGGAACAACCCCAGCAGCAGTGCCTGCGCATAGCTGTTCACGCCCAGCAGCCAGGCGGCCGCCAGGGCGGCGATGACGATGACCTGGGCGAGGATGCCGGCGCTCTTCGGCGACCAGCGATCGGCCAGCAGGCCGAGCAGGAAGCGCAGTACGGCGCCGGCGAGGATCGGCGTGGCGACCATCATCGCGCGCTGTTGGGTGCTCAGTTGCAGGTCGCCGGCAATCTGCACCCCCAGCGGGCCGAGCACGTACCAGACCATGAAGCTCAGGTCGAAATAGAGAAACGCCGCGAACAGGGTCGGCGCATGGCCGGCCTTCCAGAAGCTGTTGTTCATCGAACACCTCGTATCCAGCGGAATCGGGGCGGAACGGCCGCCCGGCGGAAGTTGCATCGCTACAAGGTGAGCGTCCGACAGCGGACCACCCACCCGCCCCGACGCTGGGGCGAAACGACGAAGACGCCACGGGCCTCTGCCGGGAAGGAGAGGCCGCGCGACGTCTTTGTCGGGGATGGGTAACCGCCGTTGGCTACCGTCAGGCAGGACGTAGCAAGCTCTTTGCCAAGTTGTCGAAAGCGCGGCGTAGAGCGGTTGCAGGGACAACCATGGCGTCGGCGTGCACGCCGCGGTGGCAGGCGTCGGGGGCTTGCACAGGGCTGGGGCGGCGCGTCCGTGCGCCGTCGGCGGTTCAGCGATGGGCGGTGTTCAGGTGGTAGATGGTCACGCGGCTGCCTTCGCCGCTGTCGCCGGCGTTGTCGTTCACGTAGGCGCCGGCCTTGAAATAGAGCAACTGGTCGTTCCAGGCGCTGCCGAGGGTCTGGTAGTAAGCGTCCTCTTCGCCGTCCTGGCTGCGTGCGCGCACCGCCAACTCGCCGCTGGAGGTGACGCGCAGGCTGTAGTTGAAACGCTCGCCCAGGCGTACCTGCTCGAGGATCGACACGTTGCGGCTATAGGAATCGTCCGGGTGGTTGCGTACCAGCGCCTCGACCCGGCCGAGGCCTTCCTCGGGCTTGTAGTAGTACTGCAGCTTCACCAGAGGTTCGCCGTCGTCGGTCTGTGGCGACTTGCTGTGGATCTGGCCGATGATCACCTTGTTCTTCGAGGGGACCTTCTCGACGCTCATGGTCACCCGCAATTCGTTGTCGGCCTGCCAGTAGTACCAGTTGTCGAGGCTGCCGTCGGCCTGGGTTTCGCGCAGTTCGGTGCGGGGATAGGTGCTGTCCTCGGTGTGCGAGCCGTCGATGGGCACCCAGAAGACCAGGCCGCCATCGTTGCCTTGCTGGAAGTACCGGCTCTGGTAGCCGTTGTTGAGTTGCTGGGTGGTGATCACCTGCGGGGTGGGTTCGGTGGGAATGGTAAGGTTCCAGGTGCTGAGATCGATCATGCTGAGCATCTCCTGACCGCTGAGTCGGCGGTGCGGTTCGGGCGGACGCCTGCGGCTCCTAGCCCTGGGCGTCCACTGCGGGCCTCCCTGGTCATGCTAGTCGAGGGTGGCGAGGGGGTAGCTCCCAGAACGGATAGGGCCGTTCCGGGCGCACGAGCATAGCCGCGCCGCTCTGCGCCGGGGGCCAGCAGGGTGGCTGGCGATATGATCGCCAGCTGCCCAGCCGGATTCAGCCGCCGAGCATGTCGTGCATGGCGATGATCTGCTCGGCGACCTGGATCAGCTTCTGCTGGCGGCTCATGGCCTGGCGTCGCATCAGCGTGTAGGCTTCCTCCTCGCCGCAATGCTTCATCTTCATCAGCAGGCCCTTGGCCAGCTCGATGCGCTTGCGCTCGGCCAGCTGCGCCTCGCGCGCCTGCAGTTGAGCGCGCAGCGCCTGGTCGCTCTCGAAGCGCGCCATGGCCACGTCGAGGATCGGTTGCAGGCGGCTGGCCTGGATGCCTTCGACGATGTAGGCGCTGACCCCGGACTGGATGGCGCGGCGCATCACTCCCGGATCGTGCTCGTCGGTGAACATCACGATCGGGCGCGGCTGGTCGCGGCTGACCAGGCAGACCTGCTCCATCACGTCGCGGCCGGGAGACTCCGTGTCGATCAGGATCACGTCGGGACGCAGCGCTTCGACGCGAGCCGGCAGGTCGATGGTCAGCCCCGACTCGTCCACCACTTCGAAACCGCTCTCGAGCAGGGCGGCCCTGAGGCGTCCGACTTTCTTCGGCGTGTCGTCGATCAGCAGGATACGCAGCATGGCGGGCGCACCAGGGTCAGAGGTCGATGCCCTGGCCGGTTTCGGCCAGGGCGTGGATCGGGAAGCTGCGGGCGTAGCCGGCGGGGTCGCTGCCGTCCCAGGTGCGCCCGTCGATCAGCGTCGAGCGGCGCATGTCGGCGCCGTCCAGGCGCAGGCCAAGGGCCGTCGCGGCATCGCGGTACAGCGCGGTCTGCTGGACCCTGCGGGCGATGCCCAGGTAGTCCGGGTCTTCGCGCAGCAGGCCCCAGCGGCGGAACTGGGTCATGAACCACATGCCATCCGAGAGCCAGGGCCGGTTGACTTCGCCGTCGGCGTAGAAACGCAGCGGCTGCGGGTCCTGCCAGGCGTTGCCGAGGCCGTCCTGGTAGCGGCCGAAGAAGCGCGGCTGGATCGCGCCGAGCGGAGCGTCGACATAGTCGCGGCCGCTGATCAGTTGCGCGGTGCCCAGGCGGTTCTCGGCGTTCTGTTCGATGAAGCGGCTGGCGTCGAGGACCGCCATGACCAGCGCGCGGGCGGTGTTCGGGTAGGCGTCGACGAAGGCGCGGGTAGTGCCGAGGACCTTTTCCGGGTGGTCCGGCCAGATCGCCTGGCTGGTGGCGATGGTGAAGCCCTGGCCCTGGTCCACGGCCAGGGCGCCCCAGGGACCGCCGGCGCAGAACCCGTCGATGCGCCCGGCCTGGAGATGGCCGACCATCTGCGCCGGTGGAACCACCACGCTGTGCACGTCGTGCAGCGGATGCAGACCGATGCTCGCCAGCCAGTAGTTCAGCCAGAGCGCGTGGGTACCGGTGGGAAAGGTCTGCGCCAGGGTCAGGCGTGCACCATTCTGGCGCCGATGCCGGAGCAGTGCCTCCGCACTGGTCACGCCAGCCTGCTTCAGCGGTTCGGAAAGATTGATCGCCTGGCCGTTCTGGCACAGTCCCATGAGCACCGCCATCTCGCTTGCCGCGCTGCCGCCGAGGCCGAGCTGGACGCCGTAGACCAGCCCGTACAGGCACTGCGCGGCATCCAGCTCGCCGCTGAGCAGCTTGTCGCGCAAGGCGGCCCAGGACGGTTGGCGCCTGAGATTGAGCGTGAGGCCGTAGGGCTGGGCGAAGCCCTGGGTGGCGGCCACGATCAGCGAGGCCGAATCGGTCAGCGCCATGAAACCGATGTCCAGGGCGCTCTTTTCCGGTGCGTCGGAACCGCCGGCCCAGGCCTGGCTGCGTATCGCTCTGTCTGTCATCACCACCTCGAGTGCGGGAGGGCGGCGCGGGCCGTCCCGTTTTCCAGTGCGCCGGCGCCGTCGTCGGCGCGCTTTTCCATAGCTGCCACAGCAAGCGCTATGCCAGGCGGCGCGGGGGTTTTCGCCGGGCAAGAAAAAGCCCCGCACGGGGCGGGGCTTGTTCGACGCGTCGCTGGATCAGGCCTGAACGACCGGGATCTTGGCGTTCGCAGCCGCTTCGCGGAACTCGGCGATCTGGTCGAAGCTCAGGTAGCGGTAGACGTCGGCAGCCATGCTGTCGATGTCCTTCGCGTAGGCCATGTACTCCTCCACGGTCGGCAGTTTGCCGAGGATCGAGGAGACCGCCGCCAGCTCGGCCGATGCCAGGAACACATCGGTGGCATCGCCCAGACGGTTCGGGAAGTTACGGGTCGAAGTGGAGACCACGGTGGAACCGGTCTGGACGCGAGCCTGGTTGCCCATGCACAGCGAGCAGCCCGGCATTTCCATGCGCGCGCCAGCCTTGCCGTAGATGCCGTAGTAGCCTTCCTCGGTCAGCTGGTGGGCGTCCATCTTGGTCGGCGGAGCCAGCCACAGACGGGTCGGGATACCGCCCTTGACCTTGTCCAGCAGCTTGCCGGCGGCGCGGAAGTGACCGATGTTGGTCATGCAGGAGCCGATGAACACTTCATCGATCTTGCGGCCCTGTACGCTCGACAGCAGGCGCGCGTCGTCCGGATCGTTCGGCGCGCAGAGCACCGGCTCCTTGACGTCGGCCAGGTCGATCTCGATCACCGCGGCGTACTCGGCGTCCTTGTCGGCTTCCAGCAGCTCCGGCTTGGCCAGCCAGGCTTCCATCGCCTGGGCGCGACGCTCCAGGGTGCGCGGGTCGCCGTAGCCTTCGCCGATCATCCAGCGCAGCAGGGTGATGTTGGACTTCAGGTACTCGGCGATCGCCTGTTCCGGCAGCTTGATGGTGCAGCCGGCGGCGGAACGCTCGGCCGAGGCGTCGGACAGCTCGAAGGCCTGTTCCACGGTCAGGTCGTTGAGGCCTTCGATCTCGAGGATGCGGCCGGAGAAGATGTTCTTCTTGCCTTTCTTCTCGACGCTCAGCAGGCCCTGCTGGATCGCGTAGTAAGGGATCGCATGGACCAGGTCACGCAGGGTGATGCCCGGTTGCAGCTTGCCCTTGAAGCGCACCAGCACCGACTCCGGCATGTCCAGCGGCATCACGCCGGTGGCGGCGGCGAAGGCCACCAGGCCGGAGCCGGCCGGGAACGAGATGCCGATCGGGAAGCGGGTGTGCGAGTCGCCGCCGGTACCAACGGTATCGGGCAGCAGCATGCGGTTCAGCCAGCTGTGGATGATGCCGTCGCCCGGGCGCAGCGACACGCCGCCACGGGTCATGATGAAGTCGGGCAGGGTGTGGTGGGTCTTGACGTCGATCGGCTTCGGATAGGCCGCGGTGTGGCAGAAGGACTGCATCACCAGGTCGGCGGAGAAGCCGAGGCAGGCGAGGTCCTTCAGTTCGTCGCGGGTCATCGGGCCGGTGGTGTCCTGGGAACCGACGGTGGTCATCTTCGGTTCGCAGTAGGTGCCCGGGCGCACGCCCTGGCCTTCCGGCAGACCGCAGGCGCGGCCGACCATTTTCTGCGCCAGGGTGAAGCCCTTGCCGCTATCGGCCGGTGCTTCCGGCTTGCGGAACAGGTCGGAGGCGCCCAGGCCCAGCTCGGCGCGGGCCTTCTCGGTCAGGCCACGGCCGACGATCAGCGGGATACGGCCGCCGGCGCGGACTTCGTCGAGCAGGACCGGGGTCTTCAGCTCGAAGGTGGTGACCACTTCGCCGCTGTCGTGGCGAACGACCTTGCCTTCATAGGGGTATACGTCGATGACGTCGCCCATGGCCAGGTTGGTGCAGTCGAACTCGATCGGCAGGGCGCCGGCATCTTCCATGGTGTTGTAGAAGATCGGCGCGATCTTGGTGCCGAAGCAGAAGCCGCCGGCACGCTTGTTCGGCACGAACGGAATGTCGTCGCCGAAGAACCACAGCACCGAGTTGGTGGCGGATTTGCGCGAGGAACCGGTGCCGACCACGTCGCCGACGTAGGCGACCGGGAAGCCCTTGGCCTTGACCGCTTCGATCTGCTTCAGCGGACCGACCGAACCCGGCTGGACCGGCTCGATGCCGTCGCGGGCCATCTTCAGCATGGCCAGGGCGTGCAGCGGGATGTCCGGGCGCGACCAGGCGTCGGGGGCCGGGGAGAGGTCGTCGGTGTTGGTTTCGCCGGGGACCTTGAATACGGTGAGAGTCAGCTTTTCCGGGACTTCCGGCTTGGCCTTGAACCACTCGCCATCGGCCCAGGATTGCAGCACGGACTTGGCCGCGGCATTGCCCTTCTTGGCGCGCTCGGCGACGTCGTGGAAGGCGTCGAACATCAGCAGGGTGTGCTTCAGCTGTTCGGCGGCGGTGTTGGCCAGTTCGGCGTCGTCCAGCAGTTCGACCAGGGTGGCGATGTTGTAGCCGCCCTGCATGGTGCCCAGCAGCTCGGCGGCACGTTGCTTGTCGATAAGGGGGGAGGTGGCTTCGCCCTTGACGATGGCGGAAAGGAATCCGGCCTTGACGTAGGCGGCTTCGTCGACGCCCGGCGGTACGCGGTTGGTGATCAGGTCAAGGAGGAATTCTTCTTCGCCGGCCGGCGGGTTCTTCAGCAGCTCGACCAGGCCTGCGGTCTGTTCGGCGTTCAGCGGTTGGGGCACGACACCCTGGGCGGCACGCTCTTCTACGTGTTTGCGGTAGGCTTCAAGCACAGTATTTCCCTCATCAGTGGTCCCGGGGGACACGTATCCAGGAACCGACGCAGATCCGCTCGTCAGGCCCAGGTGGACGGTAATCCACCAACCTACGAGGGCATCGGCAGGTTCCAGACAGAAGCTGTTTTCAAAGTTTTACGCCGGCGGGCTGGGGTGGGGCTGGCGAGACGCTTGAGGGAGGCGCCGTCGCCAGCGTACCTGCCGGAAACTGTGCTCGTGACGCTTTGAAAACAGCTTCTAACGGACATTGGCGCCTAAAAAGGCGGACCAATGTTACTGGAAACTCGACGCAAAGTTAAGTCGGAAACCCTAGGAACCACAGGGTGAACTTGATTAGACAAAGGGCTAAGATGCCGCTTTGTTTTCGTTGTCCCGGCCATGTCTTCGCAAAGAATCAAAACCCCCTGCGTAGGGCTTTGCTCCACGGTATACGGCGACCTGGTATGCCGTGGCTGCAAGCGTTTCCACCATGAGGTGGTCAACTGGAACCTCTACGACGCCGAGGAAAAGCGGGCTGTCTGGAGTCGCCTTGAGCAGTTGCTGGCCCAGGTGATGGCCGCCAAGCTGGAAGTCTTCGACGCCGCGCGCCTGCGCCTGCAACTGGAGCAGCGGCAGATCCGCTTCGTCCCCGAGCAGTCTCCCTATTGCTGGGCCTACCAGTTGATCGCCCGCGGTTCCCGGCTGATCAACCAGATCGAAGCCTACGGCGTGGCACTGCTGCCGGAATTCCGCGACTGGAGCCTGCCGGACCTGCGCGATGCCATCGACCGGGAATTCTTCCTGCTGTCGGAAGCGCATTACCAGCGCTACATCGCGCCCTCGTTCCTGCAGGCGATCGACAGATAGGCGGTGTTTCCAGCGAAAAAGCCGCCCTTGGGCGGCTTTTTCGTCCGACCAGCGGTCACTCCTTGCTGGCCAGCTCCTCCAGGTGGGCGATGATGTCGTCCGGCTTCAACACCAGCACGTCGCTTTCCAGGGTATCCAGCACCACTTCCGCGGTATTGCCGATCAGCGCGCCGGACAACCCGGTGCGCGCCACGGTGCCGATCACGGTGACCACCGCGTCGAGCTTCTGCGCGGTGCGCGGGATCAGCACGTCGGCCGGACCTTCCTCGATGTGCAATTGTTCGTCGCTGAAACCGTACTCGGCCTGGAAGGTGCGGCAGGCCTCGCGATAGCGGGCCTCGATGGTTTCGCTGAGCTGGAAGGTCGGGTCGGCGGAGGAGAGCATCGGCGAGGGGTGGGCGCTGATCACGTGCAGCGTGGCCTTGGCCAGGCCGGCGATGTCGTAGGCATGGCTGATGATCCCGGCGTGCAGGGAGCGGTGCTCGCCGTCGTTGTTGCCGACGTCGACCGCGGCGAGGATCTTTCCGCCCGTCCAGGGCCGGGCGGTCTTGGTCATCAGTACCGGGCAGGGCGCGAAGCGCAGCAGTTTCCAGTCGTCCGGGGTGAGGATGGCCTTTTTCAGCGGGTTGTCGGGAAAGTGCTGCTTGATGATCAGCCCGCAGCCTTCGGCCTGTTGCTCGGCGATGATGGTCTGGTGCAGGGAGTCCTTCCAGGCCTGGTTGGTCGAGACGCTGTAGCCTTCCTCGCGCAGTTCCTGGGCCAGGTCATTGAGGGCGGCGCTGTGGTCGCGGCGCTTCTCGCAGACCAGCAGGTGCAGGTGCGACTGGGTCACGCCGGCGATCAGTTGTGCCCGTTTCAGGGCGAGACCTTCCAGCTGGTCCGGTTCAATCACCACGAGGATGCTGCGAATGGCTTGCATGATCGTCTCCCTGAGTGCTTGTGGTTATCGCTGAAACAACTCTAGACGCAATCCAGCCGCTGCTCTTGATGCATATCAAACGGGTCGGCCTGCCCGACCACCGCAGCTTCCGTATAATGCTCCGCCTTTCCTGCCCCGACCAGCGTCGTGGCAGACCCTTTCCAGAATGAGTGACCTGCGCCATGTTGCCCGAGATCGACCAATTCCTCGCCTGTTCCACTCCCGCCGCCTGGGTCGAGGCGGCCCTGGAGCGCCAGGACGTCATGCTGCTGGACCACAAGGCCTGCGAGATGAAGGCCGCGGCGACGGCGATGCAACTGATCGGCAAGTACTCCGGCCGCCTGGACCTGGTGAACAAGATGAGCCGCCTGGCGCGCGAGGAGCTGCGCCACTTCGAGCAGGTGCTGGCGATCCTGAAGAAACGCGGCATCCCGGTGGTCAATGTCAGCGCCTCCCGCTACGCCTCGGCGCTGCGCGACCTGGTGCGCAAGCAGGAGCCGCAGCGACTGACCGATACGCTGGTGGTCGGCGCCTTCATCGAGGCGCGTTCCTGCGAGCGCTTCGCCGCCCTGGTGCCGCACCTGGACGCGGAGCTGGCGAAATTCTACGGCGGTTTGCTGAAGTCCGAGTCGCGGCATTTCCAGGACTACCTGAAGCTGGCCTACCAGTACGGCGACGAGGCCGACGTGGAGCGGACGATCGAGGTGGTGCGGGCCAAGGAGGCCGAGCTGATCAGCAGTCCGGACAACGAATTCCGCTTCCACAGCGGCCACCCGGTGGACCTGGTGGCCTGAGCCGGAAACAAGAAAGCGCCCCGCGGGGCGCTTTTTTTGCTGCCTGAATCAGTCCTTGACCTTGAGGTCGAGGGCCAGGTCGCGGGCGGCCTTGGTCGCCAGAACGCCCATCAGCTGGCCGATCTCGTCCTGGCGGCTCGCCGCGCCGTTGGCGCCGGCGCCCATCATTACGCTGGGGACGGGGGCCTGGGCGGCGGCTTCGGCCCAGACCTTGTTGATCGCGATCAGCGCGTCGAGCTTCGGCTGCAACGCGCCGTCCGCCTTGATCACCGCTTCGCGGGCGTAGGCCTCGGCGTCGGCGGTGATCTTGGTGGCCTGGGCGGTCACCGTGGCCTTGTCGCGCAGCAGTTCGGCGGTCTGCTTCTCGATCTCGGCGCGCTGCTTCTCGCGCTCGGCGTTGATCACCGCCAATTGCTTGTCGGTTTCCGCCTGGGTGGTGCGTTCGATC
>NZ_SCND01000176.1:0-12086 GCF_005503585.1 Pseudomonas sp. 2VD | reverse complement strand
GTCGAGGACTCCGGCCTGGTCTGGGACGTCGGCGACATCGACTGCCGCGCCTACCCCCTGTCCGGCAGCCTGGTGCGCCTGCCCTGGCGGCAGATCCCGACGGCGGCGGTGCAGGTCAGCATGCACCCGAGCGAGGGCCTGCCCGCCAGCATCGCCGATCCGCGGCACCTCCTGGTGCGCACCATCGACGCGCTGAAGAGCGAGGGCTATCACCCGGTGATGGCCGCCGAGCTGGAGTTCTACCTGCTCGACCGTGAGCGCGACGCCAACGGCCGCCCGCAACCGGCTCGCGACGCCGATGGCGGCCGCCCGCGGGCGACCCAGGTCTACGGCCTGCGTGAACTGGAGCAGATCGAGCCATTCCTCGCCGACCTCTATGCCGCATGCAAGGCGCAGGGCCTGCCGGCACGCACAGCGATCTCGGAATACGCCCCGGGCCAGGTGGAAATCACCCTCGACCACGGCGACGCCCTCGCCGCCATGGACCAGGCGATCCGCTACAAGCGCCTGGTCAAGGGCGTCGCGCACAAGCACGGAATGCTCGCCTGTTTCATGGCCAAGCCGTTCGACGACCTGGCCGGCACCGGCATGCACCTGCACGTCAGCCTGGCCGACGAACAAGGCCACAACCTGTTCGCCAGCGACGACCCCGCCGGCACGCCGTTGCTGCGCCAGGCGGTCGGCGGCATGCTCGCCAGCCTGCTCGACTCGCTCCTGCTGTTCTGTCCCAACGCCAACTCCTACCGGCGCTTCCAGGCCAACAGCTACGCGCCGCTGGCGCAGACCTGGGGCGTCGACAACCGCACCGTGAGCCTGCGCGTGCCGGGCGGCCCGGCCTCCAGTCGGCATATCGAGCACCGCATCTGCGGCGCCGACGCCAACCCCTACCTGGCCGCCGCGGCGCTTCTCGCCGGGGTCCACCGCGGCATCCGCGAAGGCATCGATCCGGGCGCGCCGGTGGAGGGCAATGGCTACGCCCAGGCCGGCAAGCGCCTGCCCACCGACTGGCTGACCGCCCTCGACGCCCTGCAAGGCTCCGAGTGGGCGCGGGAAGCCTTCGGCGAGCCGTTCCTCGGCGTCTACCTGGCGGTGAAGTGCGCGGAATACCGGCAATTCATGGGCGAGGTCGGCGAGCAGGACTGGCGCTGGTACCTGACCCAGGCCTGAGCCACCCCGGACCCGCCCGCATACGGCGGCGCGCCGGCAGGACGCGCCGCACTGGAACAAGGAATACCCGATGAACGCAGCAATCCATCCCCGTCCGGCCGCGGAACGCGCGCCGTCCTACTACGCCGCCACGCTCAACGAGGAAACCGACTATCCGACCCTGCTGGGCGCGGTGACGGTCGACATCGCCATCATCGGCGGCGGCTTCACCGGCGTCGCCACGGCGGTCGAACTGGCCGAGCGTGGCTACAAGGTGGCCCTGGTCGAGACCCATCGCATCGGCTGGGGCGCCAGCGGGCGCAACGGCGGCCAGGTCACCGGCAGCCTGTCCGGCGACGCGGCGATGCACAAGCAGATGCGCCAGTGGCTGGGCGCCGAGGTCGAGGACTTCATCTGGCACCTGCGCTGGCGCGGCCACGAGATCATCCGCCAGCGGGTGGAGAAGTACGGCATCGCCTGCGACCTCCGCCATGGCCACCTGCACGCGGCGATGAAGGCCAGCCACATGGGCGAGCTGCAGGCCTCCTACGAGGAGGCGGTGCGCCGCGGCATGGGCGACCAGGTGCTCCTGCTGGACAAGGCCGGCGTCCAGGCCCACCTGGAGACCGAGCTGTACTGCGGCGCGCTGAAGAACACCCGCAACATGCACCTGCACCCGCTCAACCTGTGCATCGGCGAGGCCAGGGCGGCGGCCGGCCTCGGCGCGCTGATCTTCGAACATTCCGAGGTCCTGGATATCGTCCACGGCCCGCGGCCGGCGGTGATCACCCGCGAGGGAAGGATCGAGGCGCAGCAGATCCTGCTTGCCGGCGATGTCTACCACAAGCTCGAACGCAGGCAGCTCAAGGGCATGATCTTCCCGGCCATGGGCGGAATCGTCACCACCCGGCCGCTGGGCGAGCTGGCACGGGAGATCAACCCGCAGGGGCTGGCGGTCTACGATTGCCGCTTCGTCCTCGATTACTACCGCCCCACCGCCGACGGCCGCCTGCTGTTCGGCGGCGGCGCCAACTACTCGGGCCGCGACTCGCGGGACATCGCCGCCGAGCTGCGGCCATGCATCGAGCGCACCTTCCCGCGCCTGAAGGGCGTGGAGATCGAGTTCCAGTGGAGTTGCGCCATGGGCATCGTGATGAACCGCATCCCCCAGCTCGGCAAGCTCTCCGACAACGTCTGGTACTGCCAGGGCTACTCGGGGCATGGCGTGGCCACCAGCCACATCATGGGCGAGATCATGGCCAAGGCGATGAGCGGGAGCCTGGAGCAGTTCGACACCTTCGCCCGTTGCAAGCACCTCAAGGTGCCGCTGGGCGACCTCTTCGGCAATCCGATGCTGGCCGCCGGGATGTGGTACTACCAGCTCATGGAGAAGCTGCGCTGAAGCGCGTGGGATGGCGGGGTCCGCGGAAGGCCTAGCCGGCCTTCTTGCGGATCCAGTAGAGATAGGTGCCCGCCTCTTCCTGCTGCTCGACCAGCTCGTGACCGAGGAACACGCAGAACTTGGGGATGTCGCGGCGGGTCGAGGGATCGGTGGCGATCACCTTGAGCAGGCCGCCGGGCGCCAGGTCGCGGACCTTGTTGTGCAGCATCATCACCGGCTCGGGACAGTTCAGGCCGGTGGCGTCGAGAATGGCGTCGACAGAATGGGTCATCGGGAAACTCCGCAACAGAATCCGCGCATTGTCGCGCATGCGGCGCGGCCGGTCACCTGTCCCCGGCCGGAATGCCGCCGCCCCTCAGCGTTCGAGGCGGCGTAGATGGCAGGTCACTTCCTCGCGGTCGTGATACAGCTGCTTGCAGCCGATCGCTACCTTCAGGCCGCGCGCGTCGAAGCTCTCGCGCAGGCGCTGGAGGATCTTGCGCACCTCGGTGTAGCGCTGCTTCATCGGCAGCTTGAGGTTGACCACCGCCTCGCGGCAAAGCCCTTCGCCGATCCAGGTCTCGATCAACGCACCGGTGCGTGCCGGCTTCTCGACGATGTCGCAGACCATCCAGTCGACCCGCTGGCGCGGGCGGTACTGGTAGCCGTCGACCTTCTGGTGGTCGACCAGCCCGGAATACATCAGGTTCTCCGCCATCGGCCCGTTGTCCACGGCGGTCACCCGCATCTCCCGGTTCACCAGTTGCCAGGTCCAGCCGCCCGGCGCCGCGCCGAGGTCCACGGCGAGCATGTCCGGCGCCAGGCGCTTGTCCCATTCGCTGCGCGGGATGAACTGGTGCCAGGCTTCCTCCAGCTTCAGCGTCGAACGGCTCGGCGCCTCGCGGGGAAACTTCAGGCGCGGGATGCCCATCGGCCAGAGCGCGCTGTTGCGCGGCTCGGCGAGGCCGACGAAGACTTCCCGGCCGGAGCGGAAGGTCAGCAGCAGGCGCGGCAGCGCCGGGTCCTCCTGCAACCGCCCGGCCTTCACCAGCGCCGCGCGCAGCGGTTTCTCGAACTTGCGGCAGAAGGTCGAGACCTCCTTGCCGGCATTGGTGTCCAGCACCTCCAGCCAGAGGCTGCCGCAGACCGGATAACTCGCCAGTTCCGCCAGCAGCACCTCGATGCGCTGGCTTTCCGGCAATTCGATGAAGCCGGGTCCGCGCGCCCACTGGCGCGGGAAGATCAAGTCGGCGAAACGCAGGCGGCGCATCAGGCGCTCGGCGCCGTCGGCGTCCTGGCAGACGAACTCGACGTGGGCGCTGGCCGGCTTGCTCTTGGCGTAGCCGGGAATCTCGAGAGTGGCTGCATGCTCGGCGATTTCGGCGCAGACTTCACCTTCGAAGCCTGGCCGGCAGTGCATCAACAGGGTATTCATGGGGTTGTCTCCTTGGCCGCGCACTATAGTGCCGGGCATGCCTCAAGGGAACTGCAGCGACCGTTCGTCGGTCCAGTGTATATGGCAGGAGCCCTCGAGCCGGTCTAGCTTGAAGGTTTCGAACAACGCTATCCCAAAGTCTGACTCTCGCCAGCGGCCGGTACCGATGGGATCGGGCCACCGCGCATTACCGAGGTAACGGCACCCTGGCGTCCGCGGACGCCGCGGGTCCCGGGCGAAGCCAGGCACTATCGGCTCGACGACGGGCCTGGCGTCAGGACGAGGCCAGGCCCGCCGCCCCCGGGCCCGCCGTGAGGAAATCAGAAATGCCTGCTTTGGACAGCCTGAAAACCCTTCGCAGTCTCGCTGTGGACGGCAAGACCTACCACTACTACAGCCTCCCGGAAGCCGCCCGGACCCTGGGCGATCTCGGCAAGCTGCCGATGTCGCTGAAGGTCCTGCTGGAAAACCTCCTGCGCTGGGAGGACGGCAGCACCGTCACCGGCGACGACCTCAAGGCCCTCGCCGGCTGGCTCAGGGAGCGCCGCTCCGACCGCGAGATCCAGTACCGCCCGGCGCGGGTCCTGATGCAGGACTTCACCGGGGTGCCCGCGGTGGTCGACCTGGCCGCCATGCGCGCGGCCATGGCCAAGGCCGGCGGCGACCCGCAGAAGATCAACCCGCTGTCGCCGGTGGACCTGGTCATCGACCACTCGGTGATGGTCGACAAGTTCGCCAGCGAATCGGCCTTCGAACAGAACGTTGAGATCGAGATGCAGCGCAACGGCGAACGCTACGCCTTCCTGCGCTGGGGCCAGAACGCCTTCGACAATTTCAGCGTGGTACCGCCGGGCACCGGCATCTGCCACCAGGTCAACCTGGAGTACCTGGGCCGCACGGTCTGGACCAAGGAAGAGGATGGCAGGACCTACGCCTTCCCCGACACCCTGGTCGGCACCGACTCCCACACCACCATGATCAACGGCCTCGGCGTGCTCGGCTGGGGCGTCGGCGGCATCGAGGCGGAAGCCGCCATGCTCGGCCAGCCGGTATCGATGCTGATCCCCGAGGTCATCGGCTTCAAGCTCACCGGCAAGCTGCGCGAGGGCATCACCGCCACCGACCTAGTGCTGACCGTCACGCAGATGCTGCGCAAGAAGGGCGTGGTGGGGAAATTCGTCGAGTTCTATGGCGACGGCCTGGCCGACCTGCCCCTGGCGGACCGCGCCACCATCGCCAACATGGCCCCGGAATACGGCGCCACCTGCGGCTTCTTCCCGGTGGACGAGATCACCCTCGGCTACCTGCGCCTTTCCGGGCGTCCGGAAAGCACGGTCAAGCTGGTCGAGGCCTATAGCAAGGAACAGGGCCTGTGGCGCGAGAAGGGCCACGAGCCGGTGTTCACCGACACCCTGCACCTGGACATGGGCGAAGTCGAGGCCAGTCTGGCCGGACCGAAGCGCCCGCAGGACCGCGTGGCCCTGCAGAACGTCGCCAGCGCCTTCAACGAGTTCCTCGGCCTGCAACTGCATCCCTCCAGCACCGAAGAAGGCCGCCTGCTCAGCGAGGGCGGCGGCGGCACCGCGGTCGGCGCCAACGCCGCCTTCGGCGAGATCGACTACCAGCACGACGGCCAGACCCACCGCCTGAAGAACGGCGCGGTGGTGATCGCCGCCATCACCTCCTGCACCAACACCTCCAACCCCAGCGTGATGATGGCCGCCGGCCTGCTGGCGAAGAAGGCAGTGGAGAAAGGCCTGCAACGCAAGCCCTGGGTGAAGAGTTCGCTGGCGCCGGGCTCCAAGGTGGTCACCGACTACTTCAAGGCCGCCGGCCTGACCCGCTACCTCGACGAGCTCGGCTTCGACCTGGTCGGCTACGGCTGCACCACCTGCATCGGCAACTCCGGGCCGCTGCTGGAGCCGATCGAGAAAGCCATCCAGCAGGCCGACCTGACCGTCGCCTCGGTACTCTCCGGCAACCGTAACTTCGAAGGCCGCGTGCACCCGTTGGTGAAGACCAACTGGCTGGCCTCGCCGCCGCTGGTGGTGGCCTACGCCCTGGCCGGCAGCGTGCGGATCAACCTCAGCGAGGAACCGCTGGGCACCGGCAAGGACGGCCAGCCGGTCTACCTGAAGGACATCTGGCCGAGCCAGAAGGAAATCGCCGAGGCGATCCAGAAGGTCGACACCGAGATGTTCCACAAGGAGTACGCCGAGGTCTTCGCCGGCGACGAGAAATGGCAGGCGATCCAGGTGCCGCAGTCGGACACCTACGAGTGGCAGGCCGACTCCACCTACATCCAGCATCCACCCTTCTTCGAACACATCGCCGAGGCGCCGCCGGCCATCGCCGACGTCGAGCAGGCGCGGGTGCTGGCGGTGCTGGGCGACTCGGTGACCACCGACCACATCTCCCCTGCCGGCAACATCAAGGCCGACAGCCCGGCCGGCCGCTACCTGCGCGAGCACGGCGTGGAACCGAAGGACTTCAACTCCTACGGCTCCCGTCGCGGCAACCATGAGGTGATGATGCGCGGCACCTTCGCCAACATCCGCATCAAGAACGAGATGCTCGGCGGCGAGGAAGGCGGCAATACCCTGTACGTGCCCAGTGGCGAGAAACTGGCGATCTACGACGCGGCCATGCGTTACCAGGAGGACGGCACCCCGCTGGTGATCGTCGCCGGCAAGGAATACGGCACCGGCTCGTCGCGCGACTGGGCGGCCAAGGGTACCAACCTGCTGGGCGTGAAGGCGGTGATCGCGGAGAGCTTCGAGCGCATCCACCGCTCCAACCTGGTCGGCATGGGCGTGCTGCCGTTGCAGTTCGAGAACGGCCAGGACCGCAAGAGCCTGAAGCTGACCGGCAAGGAGGTGCTGAACATCCGCGGCCTCGGCGGCGAACTCAAGCCGCACATGCCGCTCAGCGTGGAAGTGACCCGCGAGGACGGCAGCCAGGACAGCTTCAAGGTCCTTTGCCGCATCGACACCCTCAACGAGGTCGAGTACTTCAAGGCCGGCGGCATCCTCCACTACGTGCTGCGCAGCATGCTCTGAGGCAGCGGCGGTACGCGCGGAGGGGTGGCTTCGGCCACCCCTTTTTCATTCCGGCGCCCGGGGCGGCGGGCGCTTCGCAGGGCGAACGCCGCCCCTGCGTCATCCGCCGATACCCCGCAGGACCGGCGAATGGCCGCCTCGCGCTTATCCGCCAGGCCCCTCCCCAGCCCATGCGCGCCGCCGGGAATGACACGAAACCGTAACGTATTGACCTCCATCAGCGAATCCGCCATCTATCCGACCACGTGGTCGGTTCTCATGCTTTGGGTCAATAGCTATCTGTTTTTCCTCGTGAAAGCATTCACAAATCCCTCATGTGAAAGGCGTTTTCGCCGATGCAGAGGTAAATGCTTCACTTGTTTTGGAAGGCCCATGCGCAACAATCAACCGATCACCCAGCACGAGCGCGTCTATCCGGCGGAGCAACGCCTGATCACCACCACCAATCTCAAAGGCATCATTACCTACTGCAATGAAGCCTTCATCGACATCAGCGGCTTCAGTCGCGAGGAGCTGATGTCCGCGCCGCACAATCTGATCCGTCACCCCGACGTCCCGCCGGCGGTGTTCGCCCACATGTGGACCACCCTCAAAGCCGGCCGCCCGTGGATGGGGATCGTCAAGAACCGCTGCAAGAACGGCGACCACTACTGGGTCAGCGCCTATGTCACGCCGATCTACGACCAGGGCGCGGTGGTCGGCTACGAGTCGGTGCGGGTCAAGCCGACCGCCGAACAGATCCAGCGCGCCGAGGCCCTCTACCGTCGCCTCGGCGCCGGCAAGCCGGCGATCCCCCGGCGCGACCGCTGGCTGCCGGTACTGCTCGACTGGCTGCCGTTCATCCTGATCAGCCAGATCGGCTTCCTCATCGGTATCTGGCTGAACTCCTGGTGGGGCTTCATCCTCGCCGGCCTGCTCGCCGTTCCGCTCGGCCTGGCCGGACTGCGCTGGCAGAAGCGCGGGCTGAAGCGCCTGATGCGGCTCGCCGAACAGACCACCTCCGACCCGCTGATCGCGCAGATGTACACCGACAGCCGCGGCGAGCAGGCGCGCCTGGAAATGGCCATCCTCAGCCAGGACGCGCGTCTGAAGACCTGCCTGACGCGCCTGCAGGACACCGCCGAATACCTCACCGAACAGGCGCGCCAGGCCGACACCCTGGCCCACCACAGCTCCGCCGGTCTGGAACAGCAGCGCGCAGAGACCGAGCAGGTGGCCACCGCGGTCAACGAGATGGCCGCCACCACCCAGGAAGTGGCGAACAATGTCCAGTTGACCGCCGACGCCACACAGAAGGCCAACGAACTGACCTCGCGCGGCCGCGACATCGCCGCGGAGACGCGCAACGCCATCCAGCGCCTGTCGGAGTCGGTGGGCGAGACCGGGGCCGCGGTGAGTCGCCTGGCCCAGGACAGCAACGAGATCGGCGGCGTGGTCGATGTGATCAAGGGCATCGCCGACCAGACCAACCTGCTCGCCCTCAACGCCGCCATCGAGGCGGCGCGGGCCGGCGACCAGGGACGCGGCTTCGCCGTGGTGGCCGACGAAGTGCGCTCGCTGGCGCAACGCACCGCGGCCTCCACCGAGCAGATCCACCATCTGATCGCCAAGTTGCAGAACACCGCCAACGATGCGGTACATACCATGGAGAGCGGCCTGCAGCAGGCCGAAGCCGGGGTCCAGCGGGTGCTGGAAGCCGACAGCGCGCTGGTCGGCATCAGCGAGGCGGTCAGCAACATCACCGAGATGACCACCCAGATCGCCGCCGCCGCGGAGGAACAGAGCGCGGTGGCCGAGGAAATCAACCGCAACATCAGCACCATCGCCGCCCTGGCCGAGCAGACCTCCGACGAGGCGCTGCGCACGGCGAAACTGAGCGAGGAACTGACCACTACCGCGCAGAGCCAGTATTCCCTGGTCGAGCGCTTCAACCGCTGAGATCAGGCCGCGGGGAGGAAGCTCCCCGCACCTGCCGTCACTTGAAGTCCCATTGCATCTGCGCCGGGATGCTCACCGCGCTTGACGACTGCACGCAGACGTCGAGGTAGTCGGTGAAGCGCGGCGGCGCGGAGATCCCCTCCTCAAGCAGACGGCTGTTGTCGAACAGGTAGTTGAGGTCGGCAAAGCCGCTGTACAAGCGCAACGCGCGCAGGACCAGACGCGGATTGGCCGGGCCGATGCGCGACTCGAAGCTCTTCGCCAGTTCCTTGAGGTCGTCCACCTCCACCTTGCGGTAGCGCTCGCCTACCGGCGCCGCCCCGTTGGCGCGGGCGAAGGCCTCGTCGATCTCGCCGAAGGTGCAGGCCGCGCGATGGCCGGCGGAGATATGATAGAGGCTGTGCCCCAGGCACGGCTTCAGCGCCAGGCCGATCAGCGCCTCGGCGCAGTAGTCGACCGGAATCACGTCGATCTGCTCGTCCAGGCCGCAGGTGAAGCTTTCCAGGGCGAAGCCCATGCGGAAGACCCAGAAGATGCTGCCGGAGGCCTGGCAGCCAAGGGTACGGTGGCCCACCACGATGGATGGCCGCGCCACCACCAGGGGCAGGTCCGGCAGTTCCTGGCGCATGCGCCGCTCGATTTCCGCCTTGGACGCGGTGTAGTCCACCAGTTGCTGCTCCGCCGCCGGGAATTCCCAGGACTCGCTGATCGGCGACTCTCGCTGCGGTCCGCAGCACATCGCGGTACCGACATGGAGGAAACGCTTCAGTCGCTTCGAACGGCTCAGCACGTCGGCGAAGGCGAAAGTGCCGTCGACGTTGACCGGCCAGATGGTCGGGTTCTTCGAGAACGACGCCACGGCGGCGCAATTGATCACCCGCTCCACCTGCATCAGGCGCGGCGTCTCGCGGGCCAGCCAGGAGGTGTCGAGGAAATCGCCGCAGAGGATCTGCTCCGCCCGCAGTGCCAGGCAGTCGGCTTCGTCGACGCCATGCATCAGCAGGTTGCCGCGCAGGCGTTCGAGCCCCTGCTGGCGGGATTCGGCGCGGACCAGGAAGGACAGGTTGGCGCCGTGCCCGGCGGCGATCAGCTGGGCGGCGACCGAACCGCCGAGAAAGCCGGTGGCCCCCGTCAGCAGGATGCGTTCGCGGGTATCGATAGCGGTGATCTGCTCACCGTCGGCATGCATGTTCATGTCTTCCCCCCTCAGAGAAGTCAGTCGCCCACGCCTCGATGCGAGGGTGGTTGCGCCGCAGCTTATGAGGGGATGCCTTAAGGAACCGTTAATGGCCCTGGAGCCCGCGAAGGAAGCCGGCCACCTCCCGCGCCGTTGCCGCCAGGTGCTGCTCGTGGGTCAGGCCGGAGGCCTTCAGCGGCTTGAGGTCGTGGTCCGCCGCGGCCAGCCAGTGCAGGCGGATCGTCGGCGCCAGCGCATAGCCCGCCACCGCCTCGCGGTTGCCCAGGGCATCGCGCTCGCCCTGGACGATCAGGGTCGGCGTGCGCAGCCCGGCGAGGTGCGCGACCCGCGGCTTCTCCGGCTTGCCGGCGGCGTAGAACGGGTAGCCGAGGCAGACCAGGGCATCCGCGCCCAGCTCGTCGGCCAGCAGGCTGGCCATGCGCCCGCCCATCGACTTGCCGCCCAGGGCCAAGGGCCCGTCCAGGGTCTTGCGGACCTGCGCATGGACCCGCCGCCAGCAGTCGAGCAACTGCGCCTGCGGATTCGGCGGACGCTTGCGGCCGTCCTCGCGGCGCTGGGCCATGTAGGGAAACTCGAAGCGCGCGACGGCGATGCCCTGGGCGGCGAGCAGTTCGGCGATGCGCTCCATGAACGGGCTGTCCATCGGCGCCCCGGCGCCATGGGCGAGAATCAGGGTGGCCGACAGCGAGCCGGCCGGGCGGTTCCATTTCAGCGACAACTTGCCACACCTCGTATGCAGTGGGGGTCGGGAAGCCAATTGATCCCGATCAATATTTCATAACGCCCCATTATCCATGCTTCCTCTCGCTAATTACGCCAATTAGACCAGCCCCAATGGGGGGACGCCCGGCATCCCAACTGCCGGAAAAAGCCATAGCGTATAACCGTGGATGGAAGCCCATAGCATGAGCACCACTAACCCAGAGTCCGCCTATAACTACAAGGTGGTCCGCCAATTCGCCATCATGACCGTGGTCTGGGGCATCGTCGGCATGACCGTCGGTGTCCTGATCGCCGCCCAGCTGGTATGGCCCGACCTGAACTTCGGCTTGCCGTGGACGAGCTTCGGCCGCCTGCGCCCGCTGCACACCAACGCGGTGATCTTCGCCTTCGGCGGTTGCGCACTGTTCGCCACCAGCTACTACGCGGTGCAGCGCACCTGCCAGGTGCGACTGTTCTCCGACACCCTCGCCTCCTTCACCTTCTGGGGCTGGCAACTGGTGATCCTGCTGGCCGCCATCAGCCTGCCGCTGGGCTACACCTCGTCCAAGGAGTACGCCGAGCTGGAGTGGCCGATCGACATCCTGATCACGGTGGTCTGGGTCGCCTACGCGGTGGTGTTCTTCGGCACCCTGGTCAAGCGCAAGGTCAAGCACATCTATGTGGGCAACTGGTTCTTCGGCGGGTTCATCCTCACCGTCGCCATGCTCCACGTGGTGAACAACCTCGAGCTGCCGGTGACCTTCACCAAGTCCTACTCGCTGTACGCCGGCGCCACCGACGCCATGGTCCAGTGGTGGTACGGGCACAACGCCGTGGGCTTCTTCCTCACCGCCGGCTTCCTCGGCATGATGTACTACTTCGTGCCCAAGCAGGCCGAGCGCCCGGTCTATTCCTACCGCCTGTCCATCGTCCACTTCTGGGCGCTGATCGCGGTGTACATCTGGGCCGGCCCGCACCACCTGCACTACACCGCGCTGCCGGACTGGGCGCAGTCGCTGGGCATGGTGATGTCGCTGATCCTCCTGGCGCCGAGCTGGGGCGGCATGATCAACGGCATGATGACCCTCTCGGGCGCCTGGCATAAGCTGCGCAGCGACCCGATCCTGCGCTTCCTGGTGGTGTCCCTGGCGTTCTACGGCATGTCCACCTTCGAAGGCCCGATGATGGCGATCAAGACCGTCAACGCCCTCTCCCACTACACCGACT
>NZ_SCND01000175.1:0-12090 GCF_005503585.1 Pseudomonas sp. 2VD | reverse complement strand
TACTTGATGCACCGCTACAACTGGATCAGGCCGCATCAATTCAACGACGGGTTACCACCTGCGGTGGCCGAAGAAAAACTCAACCCACTGTCCGGGATGGGTTGACCACTACAGCCGGCCAGCCAGCAGGAGTCGCCGGCATGGATGATGGGGCCATTCACCCAGCATCTCCTTCGACGGATCTTGCCTATCTCGCAGCCGACATCCACCAGTGCGCCTTAGAACTCTCGGCTTTCAGAGGGGAGAACAGGCTACTTCGTCTTTAGGAAAATTCTCAATTGAATTGATAATCATTCGTGTTTAACGTGTTGTGAAATACGATGCAAGTAGGGGAATGAGAAATGAGTAAGGCACCTCTAAATCTAGTTTCTACTACGATCTACGGCGACAACACCTCTATAGATGGGCTTGGAGATCCTGCTGGAGGTGGCACTGGAAAGGGAAGGCGTGTTCCTGGTGTCGAGGCTAGCGAACGTCCATTTCTACAAGTCATGCAGGAAGAGTCAATTATTCGTAGTGGTATTGAGAAAGATGGATACCCAGAGGTCAAGAAGAAAATAGAGAGTAAGATGAGGTCCGCTGCTGCCAAAGCGCGCAAGGCAGCGAGAGATAAATATAGTACGGCACTGGAGAAGCTGGTTGGTGAGGTTTCGGGCTTCCTAAGTTTCATTGACTCCCAATTTGGCCTTATGGAGGAAAAAATTGCTGAAGGTAGTAAGTCGTACGGCTCGAATCCTATCTACATGGTTGCGGATTTTTCTACGCGTGAGCTGATGAAGGCACGTGAAGAGGCGAAGAGAACAAATGATAACTCTTCGTATGTGGCGTTCTGGGATAACATGTCTAAAAGTTATAAGGCTATCTATGAGGGGAAAGCGTACTCTGAAAGTATCAAGAAGGTAGGGGAAGATTTTGATAGTCTAGCGCTTCAGATGTTAGATTCAACGGCTGCTTCCTTGAGTGATGACCTGGCGGTTGTTCTTAGGAGAGTTAGTGCTCAAGGTGCTATTTTTGATCAGCAAAGAGATATTCTTCTTCGTGAGTTGCCCAAGGATTTGCGGGGAAGAGTCCAGGTAAAAGCTGGTGATATCTCTAAAGATACGCGTTTGAATGGTGTGAATAGACTGCGAAGGGCTGCTCAACAGATTTCCGAGGAAAGTAAGGTCGCTGCTGTTGGTTATAAGTACAGGTTTGCCAATGGAAATATAACTCCTCCGCTGAGTTCAATGGAAATTGATGAGCTAAATGTTCTGGTTGTAAAGCAGGAGACGACAGATATAGGGAAGAAGTGGCTCGACTACCATCAGGCAACGCTGAACTCCGAGAATGCTAGGGTTGCAAGTGATTTTGCTAATGAAATCGGCCGACTCGCTGATTACATAAAACGGTCGGAGTCTCTTGGGGGACAGGCGCAAGCAAGAATCGATGTTAAGAAAGGTATCCCGCAAAGCCCGCCTGGTGTGGATGTTGTTAGTAACATGGAGCTTTCCAAAAAGCAGAGAGGGATTCTTAAGAGCAATGTACTAGTGCTGTCATGGTTCTATGGTCAGGTTAAAAATAATAGTCCATGGGACTACAAGCAGCAAGGTGCACAGTATGAGGCTTTCGGAAACTTCAATTACGGTGCTACGGGCGCTGCCGCGGGATTGTCGGAGCAGATTTTATTGAGAGCGGCAGGTGCTGCTCAGACTCTAGCAGGAACCTCTGATAAAGATTTTGGGGCTTGGTGGGCGGGGACTCCGTATGGCGACGATCCCGTTGATCAGATATGGATTAAGGCGGGAATAGACTATGCGAAGTCGAAAGGGTACTAATTTTGCTCTGATAGGGCTCTCGTGTTTGGCTCTGGGGCTGTTTGGTTATATATATTTCACTTCGCCAAGTATGCCTTCTCCAACAAGGATTGTCTCTGTTAAAGTGGTTGGAAATGGCGGGGCTATATACGAGGTCCTGTATGACTCTGGTGGGGCTACAGTTCCGTTTGTCTATCGCTATTTTTTGATGGAGTTCCAGACTGATGATGCTGAGGCTCTGAAGAAGCTGAGAGGTGCAGAGCCCTTTCTGGTAACGAAGAGTCCTAATGCTGTGCGTGAAATTCATGGTGATCGAGCAGATTTGTATGTCACGGATACTATCTATAAATATAGGAGTCAGGGATTCTTTATTATCGAAGGGCGACTGGTACCCATTAGGTTCAACCTGAAGGCTACCATGCCTTGACAAATGAAGCGCCGTCACCGCAGGGATGGGAGTGTGGTGGCGAAGTTTTTGTGCTTTAGGATGCAGCAGTCTCTGGTCACATAGGAGTTCCAACACCTCTGCTGGACACCATTCCCTGCCTGCTGAAAGCGCGACTCCCATTATGCGTAGCCGGTCGAGTATCGTTGCCTGTGCCATATCGTCGGTGGCGAGCAATTCCAACTGTCTACCATGGGCGTCCGAGAACCCAAGACCTTCCAGCGAGGCTCGTATACTGTTAGCCAATCGCTCGATGCGGATGACATCCCCATCAGCCTTCTTGACATAGGCTGCCACCGTTTTTCAGTCACTGACAAAACCTCCGTAATATAGTGCTTACACCTGGTACATCTGGATACTCTCCGAAGAGACTGGCGTGGCCTCAATGCGCGCGGGACCCACTCTTCCGGATGTGCACGTTTCCCGAGCCTGGCCTGCCAGACAACGCCGGTCCTAACGCCTGGAGGTCTGCGTAGGCGTAGAACCAACGAGGGCCGGCGGGCTGTGGCGGCTCCTGGCCCTGCTGGCGCGTCTTTGCGGGTCCTAGTCCATTTGAAATATTGCGATCCTGGCATGGGCCAGTAAGATGGGCCGTTCGACGACCCGCACCAGCCTCTATCAAGGATCGATACATGAGACTGTCCCGCCCGCGTTTTACCCTTTCCGCCGCCTTGCTGCTTTCTCTTTCCCTTTCCGGTTGCGTGTCGGAACTCGATTCGGGCGCCTATGGCAGCATGGACGATCCGCGCAACGCGCAGATGCTGGACCTGGTGGACCAGGCGCTGAAAGGGAACATGGCCGTGGTACTGGTGGCCGACGTGATGCCGCACAAGTCCCTGAGCGATGCGCTGACCATGACCCAGTGGACGCCAACGGCGATCTGGGAGTACGAGAAGGACCCGAAGGTGACCTTCGGCCGCAAGTTCCAGACCAACGCGCTGCAGCGGAAGCCCGACGAGACCTATCTGTTCAAGGCCTTCGAGGTGCATATCCTGCCGCCCGGCAAGTACCTGCTGACCGGCGGCGACGACTACCAGATCCATGGCTTGCTCGACCAGGTCGGCGCCCGCGGCGGTCCGCCCGGTTCGGGCCATGGCGCCAACGGCACCGCGTACCTGTCCCCCGAGCTGTATCGCGAGTACTACCGGGAAGAAGTCTGGAAAGATGCCACCTATGGCAGCGAGATCAAGACCGAGAAGGTCTGCACCGCCGTGCATGTGGCCTCGGGCGCCTGCGTGAGCTGGGGCGAGCAGCAATACACGCAGACGACCCAGGGCTCCCAGGCCGGCTATTACCAGCAGACCGACTCCCGCGACGTACCTTCGATCAAGATCCAGGCACGCTTGCCGGTCGACAAGGCGCTGGCCAGCTTCAGCGTGCAGGGCGGGCAATTGCTGCTGGCCCCGCGCATGCACCTGAAGACCCCCGGCTACAAGTACCAGCAGTCGAAGTGCCGGGCGATCGATCCGAAGAAGATCGAATGCCCATTGGAAAACCTGACCGTCTACACCTGGCCGGCGCCGATGGACTTCAGCCAGTCCCTGATCGCCCAGCGGGCCCTGAGCGACAAGCACCGGCAACTGCTGTCCAGGCTGCAGCCCCTGCAGATCACACCGCTGCGCAAGCAGGGCATGGAAGACCCGGTCTGGGGCGTGCCGCTGTCATTGAAATAGCGGGTGTTCGCTCAGGGGCGCGCCGGGTGCCGCCCCTATCCACGATCGGCAGGGAAGCATTTCCCCACAAGGAAGGTGACATGAACGTCTATCGCAAGGTTTCCCGCAGTGCCGTGACTTGGCTGTGCTCCGCGCTGCTGGCCGCATCCGGCCATGCCTGGGCCGAAGACTGGTGGGTGGTACACAAGGGCGACGACCCTGCCGAGCTTGACGTGTTCCTGGCCGATGCCGATTCGCTGGCACCGGTGCCGGGTATCGAAAACGCCTGGCAGGTGCAGATCGCCATGCTGTTCGACTCTTTCCATCTGCTCAGCGCGCATCAGTACCGCTGCGATACGCGAGAGGTGAAGGTGGTCAACGCCAAGACCTTCTCCAACAACGGGCAACCCACGGACCTCCAGTTCACCTTCGCCAAGGGCTGGACCCCGCTGCCCAACGAAAGCCATGAGGCTGTCCTCCAGTTCATCTGCGCGCCGCAGCAACGCGAACGCAACGGCATGCGCTCCACCGGCAGGGGCGTGCCATTGCAGGCGGTGATCACCGCCGTCGGCATGGTCGAGATGGAGCGCGCCCAGGCCAATCTCGCCGAGGCCCGGCGCAAGCTCGAAGAGGCCAAGAGCGATCGCGTCATGGGCGAACTCGATCGTCTGCTCGGCAACGAGCCCCGGAAGCCCTGAGCCGCTCTGACTGAAGCAGGGTGAAGCGAGGCGGATCGGGCCGTTTTCCGGGACGATCGGCGTAGGTCCGGAAGGCGCGTCGGGAGGGTATCGATGAAGTGGTATAGCCGCATCAGCCTGGGGCTCAGCCTCGCGGTCGCGAGCGCTTTCCTGGTGGCGTACTGGCGATCGCTCGACAGCCATGGCTATCCCAATATGAATGCGCCTGGGCTGTTCGCCTACCTGCTGGTCTTTCCTGCCTGCGCCCTGTTGCTGCATTCCACTGCGTTGGCATTCGTGCTCCAGCAGCGAAAGCTGGGGAGCGCTCGCGAAAGAGCGCTGCAATGGGCGATCAACCTGGTGCTGTGGATGGCGCCGCTTTGTTATGTCCTTGCCAGCGTCTAGCCCGATGTACTTCCTCTCAACCCGCAGAGCGACAAGCCATGAGGGCCGTTTCATCATTTTCCTGGGGGCAATGAGTGTGTTGTCCATTTCAATGGGTGGACGTTCAGCCGGCCCCGCCAGTAGACCGTGTAGCGTAGCTTCGTTTTCGCAGGAATGATGCCGAGCTTGGGACGGAAGTTGATGTCACGGTGCGATGGGGCTCAGAGGACTTGGGGCGGTGGGGCTTTGTCACGATCCCGGTCATATCATGGGCTGCTGACAAGGGAGCATGGCGATTGCGGCTGCCCTTTTCCTGGTGAAGTGCGAAACGGATTTTTCAGGAGGAAGCATGAGCTACGACACGACCGGTTCCATGGTGGGGGCCACAGTAGGAGACCCTAGCGATGAGCGATGGAATGCGTTGATTGACGAAACCGACCTCGTAAAGGGCGCATCACTTATAGGCAGATCGGCAATGGTTTTAGCCAGCCTGGCCGATCTTCCAGATGTTCCGCAAAGCTACACCCATGAGTACATCGTTCAAGGCCACAGACCCGGTATTACCACTGGTGGTGGCAGGTTCTACTGGGATGGGGCGGTTGCGCGGAATCGCCACAACGGCGGGACTATCATCAGCCCCACTGTTCCTGCGTACACTGCCCAGACGGGGTTGGCTGGCTATCTGGATGGCTCGGGGGAAACTGAGCCGTCCGCCTTTGGCTGCTTTGTCCGCAAAATCGAAGGCCATGGCATTCGCCTCGAATGGTTCGGCTGGCTGCCAGGGGAACTCGCCACCGCGCCAGCGCAAAAGCTTCTGCAACAAACCCGTTCGAACGAAGGCTCTGCGGCCCACATCGGTTACACGGCCATGTTTCCCCCGGCGACCGTTCGCTCCGGTCCATTAGTTATCGGTTCGGACCAGATCATCGCCGGAACCAGCCGGACTGTCATTCTCCAGGAGCCCGGTACGGTGACGATGGATGTCCAGCCGTTCATCAGCATGGCCGGACAGAGCAATGTGTTCATCTTCGGCAATGGAATGCAGATCAATGGACAGAAGAACGAGGCACGCAGCGGCGAAGGTCGATATGGACTTTTCATCTATGGCTCGAAAAAAGTCCTGGTCCAGGACCTGACAATCAACGCGTTCTCCGGTGATGGATTGGCCGTTACCGGCGATGCGGGGCGACCAAGCGAAGATGTACGCATCGACCGAGTCCTTTGCAACTTCAATGGACGCAATGGCTTTTCGGTCATCAATGCCAGGCGCGCGACGCTGCTGAATTGCCGAGCGACTAACACGAATACCAATGGACTTGGTGCATCAGCCAATGGACCCTGGGCGGCCTTCGACATAGAGCCCAATGAAGGAAGCGGTTACTTCATCGAAGATATCAACCTGATCGGTTGTTCGAGCGAGGGCAATGCTGGGAACGGACTCCAGTTCACCATCCCGAATACGGACTCCCCTGTCTCCGTCAGGGTCTCCGGATTCCAGTCCCGACGAGACGGTTCGGCTACTCAATACGGGGCGAAGAATGGCGGAGTGGGTTTCATATATGGAGGGGGCGTCTCTCCGAAAAACACTATGTCGGGTCTGATCCAACTGGTTGGCATCGTTGTCGACGAGCCTTTTGGCAGCGCTATGCGTTTCCGCAACTGGAGTGCCAGAAACGCGCCGGTACTCATCAGGGATGTCACGATAAGAAATGTGAACTTCGGCGTGGCCACGGGAAACATAAATCGATGCGGAGTCTGGCAGGACTCTTCTGACTCCATGGAAGTGATTGAACCAAAGGGCAATTTCGAAGTGGATGGGCTGACCGTCTTCGACGATAACCAACAGCTCATTCGACCCGTGTGGACCATGGGAATAGTGGCGGCTCCTACAATCGCCAAGGTGAGGAATGTCTACGTCAACCGACATGGCTATCCTGCTGTTTTGCCGTTACGTACGAAAGTACAAGGAGGCGTAGGGTGGAGCGAGCTGCCGATGGTGTCCTTGTCCTCGTCCTCAGCAATCGCAGGAACGGATTATGTCGGACAAATGGTCGAGTTGACGGGGAGCGGAGGATTCGTACTGCCGGAGGCCGCTCTTGCCTCGGGCTGTGTCTTCAGGATCAGGAATGGTTCGAGCGGCAGCATCAACGTCACGGCACTGGCTGGAGGAATCACGGGCAGTACCTACGGTAGCTACACCAACACAGGAAGCAGCCTGACCTTGATCAATGGGCAGTATGCCGAGCTATGGAGCAATGGAAGCACCTGGGTCCTGAAATGACGCGTAAACCTTTTATTTGGCTTGCCTCCGACTGTCATGGCGTATGGTCGGTATGCCAGGACAGCTTTTCGAGCGGCTCAGCGCTTCGGCGCAAAGACCATCTTCACCGGCGCATCGTGCTTCAGGCGCGAGCCGTCCGCTTGGTTTCCGGGCTCGAAGCTAGGGTGCCAGGCCCTGAGTTCCGTATCGGACAGCCACTCCAGTTGCAATTCGTCCGCGGATGCGCGCAGGTCGAATTGCGCCAGCGACTGCACGACTGAATGGCACTTTTCCGATTTCCCGGTTTCGAGGAGGGAGACCTGTATTTCTTCGCCCCAGGTGATCGAACCTTTCTCCGGGCATTTCCGAACCTCGACGTGGTATTGCCCGTTCGGCGACGGCAGGTCGGAAATCAGCTTGTCGGGGCCGCAGGCGGCGAGGAGTACACTCAGTATCAGCAGGGGGCTTTTTTTCATCCATGACCTCTGTGGAAATCTCGGAAAGGAATTCCTTTCTTTTCCTGGCGGAAAATGGGCAGGAAGCGTGCCTGCCCATCCTACGCGCGGACTGCTCGATCTGCCCATGGGCATCCACAGCTTCGTAGATGAGCGATATCAGATGGCACTGAGCGATTTCAGGATCAGATAGGTGCAGATGAGCACCCCTGCCATGGACAAGAGGCCCAGGGCGACAATGCTGAGTTTCATCGGGTTTCCTCGTTGAACTGCGATGGGCTGCTGTATCAAGGAGGGGAGAGGCTGCAGGTGAGAGGGAAAGCCCCGGGGGGATGAGCGGCCCCCGGGGCTTTGGTGACCACCATAGGAGAAAGTCACCTTGATAAGACTAGCCCTGTTTCGCTGTGCGGCAAGCGAAGCGGCATCGCTTTTCCCGCGGGATCGGGAAAATGCCTAGCCATACCGCAGTGATGGCCACGGAGGGTCCATGCGCCTCGTCCATTTCCTGATTGCCCTTCCCGCCGCGCTGCCGGCTGAGCCTCAGATAACCGCGAGGCGCGGGTTCAGCGGTCGTCGCCGATCTCCAGTTCGATGAAGTCGATGACTCCTGCCGCGCGGTTGTCGAGGCGCTCGAGTTCCTGGCCGTCCAGCGTCTGCAACAGCGAGGTGCCGTGTTCCAGGCGCTCGCCGGAGGCATGCGAAGCGGCTTCGCGGGTAGGACTGAACAGCCAGGCGTGCGGATGTTGCGCGCGCCAGGCGGCGCGGGGCGAAAGGCTGACCTCGGTGCCCGCCGGGTAGTGCCAGGCGCCCAGTTGCAAGGCCTCGGCGAGGACCGTGCCGCCGAGGCCGTACAGGCGGCGGTCGCGGTCGAAGGCCAGGGCGCCGCCGCTCAGCGCGATGCCGCGCACCGACACCCGTTGCCCGGTTTCCGGCATTACCCGCCAGCGCTCGGCGTCGCGGTAGCCGTCGGTGTAGACCATGCCGTCGCTGGCGAACAATCGCGCACCGGCGGGGAAGTCGATCTCGTCGGCGCGGTTGCCGGTCGCCAGGCTACAGCCTTCGAAGGCGGCGGGACGCCCGTCGCGCTCGCTGGCGAAGGCGATTTCCTGGCTGGCGTCGCAACGCCAACCTTCGATCTCGGCGACGCCCTCGCCACGCAGGCGCAGCGAAGTGGGATGGACGCCGGTGGTTTTCCATGGGTCCTGCGGGTCGTCCTGCTCGCTCTGCAGCCAGCGTTGCAGGTGGCGGGTGGCGACGCCGCGGATCGTCACCGGGGTGGGGAATTCGGCTTCGCGGAAGCTTTCTGGCTGGTGCTTGAGTTCCAGCTTCAGCCGGGTGCCGGCAGGCATCTCGATGCCTCCGAGGCGCGAGGGGCGCTCGAGCACGGCGCTGTGCGCGGCTTCCTCGCGCGCGCGTTCGCGCTCGTACTGCCAGAGACCGATCTCCAGCCAGGCGCGCAGTCCCAACGGGATCAGCAGGAGCAGCATCAGCAGGCCGCGGCTCGGCCAGCGGCGGCGCAAGCGCTGGCGCGCGCGCGGGCTGAAGGCCAGGAGCGATAGCCAGACCAGCAGCCAGATGCCGGCGACGAACGACGACAGGTAGATGAGCGGGACGATCAGGGGAAGAGGGGCGACGGGGATCACGCGGGCGTCCTTGCGGGCTGGGTTCCATGACGTCTCCGGCGCGGCGTGCCGGGTACCTGCCAGAGTTTACAGGGCGCGTCCCGATGCCGCAGCGGCAAACTGTCTTCAGGCCTTGCCCGCCGGGGGCCACGCCCTGGAGAGGGAGGCGCTCGGGGACGGAATCGGCGAAGTGACGATTCAAGCCCAGGCGCGACGGGCCGATGGGGTGGTTATCGGTTTCTGCAGTCCAGTGGGGAAAAGCCAATGAACGAAAGCGTCGCCAGGGTGTTCGATCGGATTCTGCGGGGGCTCGGGTTGAAGACCCTGAACGCCCAGTTCCTACTGTCCTATGCACTGATGTTCGGCCTGGCCGCCTGCGCCTCGGTGGCGTTGTACCTGAGCATGTCGATCTCGCCGGAAACCATCAACGTGGCCGGTGCGCAGCGCATGCTCAGCCAGAAGATGGCCCGCGAGGCGCTGCAATTGCGGCTCGGCGCCGGCGACCCAAAGGCCCTGGCCGCGACCATCGCCCAGTACGAGCGCTCGGCCGCCGACCTGGATGCGGGCAATGCCGAGCGCAACGTGAGCCGGATGGGCGCGCCGGAGATCGCCGCCCAGCGGCAGAAGGTGGCGCAGATCTGGGGCCGCTATCGGGCCATGCTCGACCAGGTGGCACAGCCTGCCAGCCAGGTCGACCTGCGCGGCTTCTCGCAGTATTCCACCGAGCTGTTGGGCGAGCTGAACAAACTGGTCTCGCTGATGAGCGCGCGCGCCGACAGTGTCCAGCACACCCAGATGTGGATCGCCTTCGGTTGCCTGTTGGCGATCCTGGTGCTGGTGGTGCTCGGCCGGCAGTTCGGCCTGGCGCCGCTGATGCGGCAGTTGCGCGGGTTGGAGGTGGCGCTGACCGAGGTCGGTGCGGCTAACTTCACCCATGCCCTGGCGGCGGGCCATGCGGACAACGAGATCGGCCGCATCGTCGCCGGCTACGAGCGGATGCGCCAGGACGTCAGCGGTCTGCTGGCGAACGTCAAGCGCAGCGCGGCAGAGACCGACAAGGACGTGGCCGAGGCCCTGGAGCAGGCGCTCGGTGCCGGCGACCAGGTGGCGCGCCAGCACCAGGACCTGGACCAGGTGGCCACCGCGATGAACGAGATGAGCGCCACCGTGGCCGAGGTCGCCCGCCACGCCAACCATGCGGCGCATTCCACCCGCGACGCCGCGGCCCTGGCCCACGAGGGACGCCGTCTGGTGGAGCACGCCAGCAGCCAGACCGGTGCCTTGGCGGAGGAACTGGAACAGACCGCCCTGGCGCTGAACACCCTGCACCAGCACGCCGGCAGTGTCGGCCAGGTGCTTACGGTGATCAGCAGCATCGCCGAGCAGACCAACCTGCTGGCGCTCAATGCCGCCATCGAGGCGGCGCGGGCCGGGGAGGCCGGGCGCGGCTTCGCCGTGGTGGCGGATGAGGTGCGTTCGCTGGCCAACCGTACCCAGCAGTCGACCCAGGAGATCCAGGGGCTGATCGAGCAGTTGCAGGACGGCGCCAACGATGCGGTCGCCGCCATGCGCGGTAGCGCCAGCCATGCCCAGAGCAACCTCGCCGAGGCCGACAGCGCGGCCCTGGCGCTGGGACGCATCGTCGCCACGGTGGAAGAGCTGGACGGCCTCAACCAGCAGATCGCGACCGCCGCCGAGGAACAGAGCCAGGTGGCCCAGGACATCGACCGCAACATCACCAACGTCTCCGGACTCTCCGAGCAGGCCCACGAAGGGACCGCCGCAGTGCTTTCGGCCAACCAGAGGGTCAAGGAGCACATGGCTGGCTTGCGCGTGGTGCTCGGTCGCTTCCGCACCTGAGGCTGGCTGCGGGCGTCGGCGCTAGTCGGCGGACAGCTCGCGGATCAGCGCCACCGTCAGGTACAGGCGCGGGGCGATGCTCGACAGTTCGAGGTATTCCGCCTCGCTGTGCAGGCCGGCGCCGACCACGCCGAGGGTTTCCAGCACCGCCGGCTTGTCGCTGCCGGGCACGTAGGCGTAGCCGGCGTCCGTGCCGAAGCGCATGGCGATCGGCTCGATGCGCTTGCCGATTCGGCCGTAGAGCGTCTGCGCGGTTTCCGCCAGGCGCTGCGAGGCGGGGTTCTTCACCAGGGGCGGACGCCCCTTGTCGAGACGCAGACTGACTTCGGTATCGGCGATCAGGCGTTCGCCGGTCAGCTTCCGGGCGTCGGCCAGTACCCGCTCGCTCTCGGCCGGGTCCGAGTAGCGCATGTCGGCTTCCGCCGAAGCCTCGGCGGGAATGATGTTGCGCTTCTCGCCGCCCCTGGCGAGGGTCCAGTTCAGCGTGGTGCCTTTCGCCGGATCGCCGAGGTCCTTGAGACGCAGCAACTGGTGCGACAGTTCGAGAATGGCGTTGCGGCCTTGCTCGGGTGCCGAGCCGGCATGGGACGAGCGACCCTTCACCTCGAGCAGCAGGCCGTCGATGCCATTGGTGGCTACCGTCACTGCGTCCCGGTCCGGCGGCTCGTAGGAGAAGACGTAGTCCTGCTGCCGGGCCAGCTCGGCGATCAGTTGCTTCGAGCCGGCGGAGCCGGTTTCTTCGTCGGGATTGAACAGCACGGTGATCCGTCCGTAGTCCCTGAAGCCTTGCTGCCTGAGCAGCGCCAGGGCATGCAGCACCATCGCCACGCCGCCCTTGGCGTCGGCCACGCCGGGTCCGTAGGCGCGCTCCGCGTCCTCGCGGAACGGACGCTTCGCCGCGCTGCCGGCGGCGAACACGGTGTCGTAGTGAATCATCAGCAG